>JBBTXU010000030.1:0-15753 GCA_038062155.1 Patescibacteria group bacterium
CAAGCGGTCCTGCGCTACAAGCCTGAGAGTTTCGAATCCTATGATGACCATACGATGAGGCTGGCGTTTAAATTTATGCCCGGAATTTGGAAGAGCATGAAAACAAAGAACTTCATCAAATTTCTTTTAAGTTTTCTTCCCGAATTATGGATGATACTCACAAAAGGAATGCCCCGCTTTGTCATTCTCGCCGAGTTTGCCGGGGATTCTCTGGTAGATATTGACCGCACAATGAAGGAAGTAGACGCTCACATGAAAAAATTCGGTTTCGCGAGTCGCATTACGAGTTCGGTTGAAGAGTCGGAAAAGTACTGGACCATTCGTCGAGAAAGCTTCAATCTCTTGCGCCGGCATCTTCACGGGACCCGTACCGCGCCGTTTATTGATGATATTGTCGTTAATCCAGAGCACTTGCCGGAATTTTGGCCGAAACTAATCTCGCTCCTTGATGAGTACAAACTTGTCTACACAGTGGCGGGACATGCGGGAAGCGGGAATTTCCACATCATTCCCCTCATGGATATGAAAAAAGAAGAGAATCACAAGATTGTCCTAGAGCTTTCGGAAAAAGTGTATGACCTCGTGCTCTCTTACGGCGGCTCAATCACAGCGGAACACAATGACGGCATTATTCGCACGCCATATCTCACAAAAATGTTTGGGAAAGAGATATACGCTCTCTTTAAGGAAACAAATAGGATTTTTGACCCTCTTGATATCTTCAATCCTGGCAAAAAGGGGAGCGAAGGAATTGAATACATCAAAAAGCACTTAGTGTACTCCTAGTCTTTTTCTTAAAGCGAGTAATTCTTTTTTCAGAGACCAGCGAGTTGATTTCCTTTTTAAGAGCGAATACCCCCTTCCTCAAAGACTAGCGATAATTACTTTTAAAGCGAGCAGTATCTTTTCTGGAGCCTTGCGCACGTGCGACGGCACGAGCAGAGCAATCCGCCAGCGGGCGGATATGTGTGCTCCAGAAAAGATACTGCGAGCGCTCTTTTGACTTTTTGAGTTCAATATATATAATACAGCCCTATGTTAACACTTGAAGTCACAGAAAGAAGCGCCAAGGACAGCTTGTCGCAATTGCGAAGTAAAGGCTTAATGCCTGCGGTTTTTTACGGTAAAAAAACTCCTTCAACTTCTATTTCTGTTCCTCAACGCACCTTTATCAAGCTTTGGAAGAAAGCCGGCGAATCCACCGTTGTATCTCTCAAAACCCAAAAAGGCGAACTGCTTGTCCTTGTTCATGACGTTGACCTAGACCCTGTCACCGATATTCCTCGCCATGCCGATTTTTATGTGTTTGAAAAAGGCGACAAGATAAAAGTTAAAGTCCCTATTGAGTTTATCGGTTCATCTCCTGCGGTCAAAGAGCTCGGGGGCGTGCTCATTAAAGTGCTTTACGACCTTGAAATTGAAGCAGAGCCGACTAATCTTCCGCATCATATTGAAATAGATATTTCCTCACTCACTACTTTTGGAAGCCACATCACCGCTAAAGATATTACACTGCCCGAGGGTGTGTTCCTTGCGGTTTCTCCAGACGATGTCATTGTTTCTGTAACAGAACCTAAGGAAGAAAAAGTGGAAGAAACACTGATGGATATCACAGATATTGAAGTTGAGAAGAAAGGAAAAGAACCGACTGCTGAAGAAGGTACCCCTGAAGCTGCCGTAACTGCTGCGCCTAAAGCTCCTGCGCCTAAAGCTCCTAAGAAATAATAGGGAAGGAGCCTTGGTTTGCTATAATGCATAGAATATCTATGCATTTTTATCTGCCATTCATTTTTGTATTCCTAAGCATGTTCTCTTTTCCTTACGTGTCTCATGCGCAGACGGTTTCTCCTGATGCCGTGGCGCAAAGAGAAGCACAGCTTCGAGCCGAGTACGAAGCAGTTCAACTTGAAATCGCCAAGTGGCAACAAACACTGCAAAGTAAACAGCGGGAATCTGTTTCTCTTGAGCGTGATATTGCAATTCTTAACGCGGAAATTACTTCAGCACAGCTTAAAATAAAAGCTCAAAATATCCGCATTCGGCAGTTGGGGAAAGATATTTCAGTGAAAAATGCGACCATTCAAACCCTCTCCGAGCGTATTGAGCGCGGGCGTGAGTCTCTTGCGGTGCTTATGAGAAAGACCAACGAGCTCGACTCCTATTCTCTCGTTGAGATTGCCCTTGCCGGGAAGGATTTATCGGAATTCTTGGGTGATTTTGATTCTTTTCAGTCAGTCAACCGCTCTCTTCAAGAACTCTTTGAAGAGATACGAGCGACAAAAGAGGAAAATGAAACACAAAAAGATGTTCTTCAAAAACGCAAGGACCAGGAAACCGATATAAAAGTATCTGTTGAAACTGAAAAAAGGGTGGTTGAAAAGAAAGAAGGTGAAAAAAAGGGCCTTCTTTCCATCAATAAAAATCAGGAAAAAGCCTATCAAACCATTCTCAATGAGCGTGAAAAGCGGGCTGCGGAAATCAGGGCAGTACTCTTTACCCTTCGCGATAGCGAAGGCATTCCTTTCGGTGAGGCGCTTGAATATGCCAACTTCGCTTCCGGGAAGACAGGCATTCGCTCTGCTCTTATTCTTGCCATTTTGACTCAAGAGTCTGATTTGGGGAAAAACCAAGGCTCATGCATTCTCTCAAGTTTGGAAAATGGAGATGGGGTAGGTAAAAATACTGGAAGTGCCTTTGAAAAAATAATGAAAGCTCCTCGGGATACAGAGCCTTTCCGAGACATTACCTCTAGGCTTGGACGTGACTGGAGAATTACCCCCGTATCTTGTCCTCCTGAAGCGAGGTGGAGCTCGTCGCGCGGGTATGGAGGGGGTATGGGGCCATCGCAATTTATTCCCTCTACTTGGGAGCTTTTCAAGGAACGTGTGGGCGTTGCGCTTAGCGTGTCAGGTAACATTGCAAATCCTTGGGATCCAAGGCACTCGTTCATAGCAACAGCGATTTACCTTAAAGACCTTGGTGCTGGAGCTGGGGGGTATACCGCGGAGCGCAATGCCGCCTGCCGTTACTATTCCGGCCGATCCTGCGATAATCGCAGACCTGCGAATACCTTTTATGGCAATGAGGTTGTAGTCAAAGCCCAAAATATACAAGAAAATATGATTGACCCTCTGCTCAACCTATAGGCCTATAGGCTCTTTTGATTGCAAAAAGTTTTTTCTTTTGGTATAGTTTCTGCCTATGAAAAAGGACATTCACGCGAAAAACTACCGCCCGGTTGTTTTTCTTGATATTGCAAGCGGGAAAAAATTCCTTATTCCTTCAAGTATTGAGACAAAAGAAGAAGGCACAGGGGAGGACGGGAAAATCTACCCTCTCCACAATGTGGAAATTTCAAGCGCATCCCATCCTTTCTATACCGGCGAGCAAAAAATACTTGACTCTGCAGGACGCGTTGAGAAATTCAAGGCAAGACGCGAAGCGGCGAAAAAATCGGCTCCTTCTCGGGCAAAGAAGACGTCTTCAAAGTAATACCCGCCCTCCGGCGGGTAGAATGTTCTATGGACCCCGTAGTAGAAAATAGCATAGTCGCAAACGGGGAAATTGTGCTAGATTCAACAATGGGTTTGTTATTGTAATTATACAAAGTGGCCAAGGCTTCATTGCGAAGCAATAATGCCATTTTTCACTACGGGATGGATATTGAACGCTTCAAAAAAAATGACAAAACAAGATATCTGTCTGACCTCTATCTAAGCTTGGAAAAAGAGGAGCAGGCGACGCTTTCCATGGGCAGTGACCCATCGCTTGCGGTGCTTGTTGCGGAGGAAGCAAAAAAAATCAGTCTTGAAAAAGACAATCTTCTTAAACAAATGGAGAAGATTCTTGTAGAGGAGAAAGTTGAAGCAGAATTTCCCAATGAAATAGTGCTTGAAGTGCGCGCCGGTGCCGGAGGAGAGGAAGCGTCGCTCTTTGCAAAACAACTTGCGGATATGTATGGGAAATACGCGCTCTCTCGAGGGTGGAGATTTTATATTCTCAATGAGTCTCGGAGCGCTCTCAACGGCTACAAGGAAGCCTCATTTGAGATTTCTGGAAAAGATGTCTATAAAGATTTACGTTTCGAGACGGGCGTACATCGGATTCAAAGAGTTCCAGAGACCGAAAAATCCGGACGAGTGCACACCTCAACTGCTTCAGTTGCGATTCTCCCTATTCCTAAAAAAATAAGCATTACCATAAACCCAGCGGACCTTGATATTGAGTTTTCCCGCTCTGGGGGCGCGGGGGGGCAGAATGTCAACAAAGTGGAGACTGCCGTTCGAATTATTCATCGTCCTACGGGCCTTGATGTGCGCTGCACCTCCGAGCGCAGCCAGCTTAAAAATCGCGAAAAAGCGATGGGCATTCTTGCCGCAAAAATCACGCTTCTGGAGGAAGAAAAGGCAACGAGCAAAATCGCTTCGGAGCGCAAAAACCAAGTAGGAACGGCAGACAGATCTGAAAAAATCAGGACGTACAATCTTCTCCAGGATAGAGTGACCGACCATCGCTTAAAAGAATCATGGCACAACATTGTCCGCATTTTTGAGGGTGATTTATCGGCAATTGTCGAAGCGTTTAAAGAAGCGCAGGAGAAGGAAGCGCCGTGAGCTTTAGGACATTGCATTGAGGCAATCTATTTGTTAGACTCCCTTTTATATTTTCCATGACCGAAACAGTAAAAAATAAATCGGCGGTTGATGCGATGTTTAAAGCAGGCGCTCATTTTGGTTACACTCGCTCACGCAGACACCCCACGGTCAAGCCCTATATTTGGGGTGCTAAGAATCGCATTGAAATCTTCAACCTTGAAGCAACTCAAGAATCGCTTGAAAAGGCAAAAAAGTTTGTGAAAGGTGTTGCTCAAGCAGGTAAAACCATTCTCTTTGTAGGAGGCAAAAAGGAGGCTCAAGACAGTGTGAGGGCGGGTGCTGAATCTATAGAAATGCCGAATGTTCCAGGCCGTTGGATTGGAGGCACTCTTACCAACTTCGGTCACATCAGAAAACAAGTCACCATATACGAGGATTTGATAGCAAAGAGGGAGAAGGGTGAGTTTGGAAAATACACCAAAAAAGAGAGACTTCTCCTTGACCGAAAAATTGAGAAAATGGAAAAGAAGTTTTTAGGGCTTCTTCCCATGAAAGACCTTCCGGGGGCGGTTTTTGTCGTTGATTCAGAGCGCGAGCATATTGCAGTTTCGGAAGCGCGTATCGGAGGTATCCCGGTTGTCTCACTTTCCGGTTCTGATTGCAATCTCAAAGATGTTGACTATGCTATTCCCGGCAATGATTCGTCACTTTCAAGTATTACCTTTTTCGTAAATGAAATCGTAAGCGCCTATACAGAAGGAAAAAGTGTAAAAGTGTAAGTGTTGTAAGATTACGTACATATGATAACCACCGAGCAAATTAAAGAATTGCGGGATGCCACTGGCGTTTCTGTCATGCAGTGCAGAAAGGCCCTTGAAGAAGCTGGAGGCGACAGAGAGAAAGCTATCATAATCTTGCGAAAGAAAAGCAAGGAAGTTGCTGAGAAGAAAGGAGACAGGACTCTTGCGTCCGGCGTTGTTGCTTCTTATATCCATGCGGGAGGGTCAGTGGGAACTCTCGTTGAGCTTTCCTGCGAGACGGATTTTGTGGCGCGCAACGAGGAGTTCAAAAAGTTGGCCTATGATATTGCAATGCATGTTGCCGCTCTTAATCCCGAATTTCTCAAGTTGGCTGACATTCCGCAGGAAATAAAGGACAAGGTAACAGCAGTTTTTCTCCCTGAAGTTGCCGACAAACCAAAAAATATGCAAGGAAAAATCCTTGAAGGCAAGCTCAATGCTTACTTTAAAGAACGCATCCTCCTTGAACAGCTATTCGTCAAAGACCAAGAGCTTACCATTCAAAATTTAATTGAAGCGGCTGTGCAGAAATTCGGAGAAAAACTAGAGGTTCGCAGATTCACTCGCTTCTCTATACACTAAATGACCATATGGATTCTTCTTTTTGCCCTTGTTGTTCTTATCGGGATGATTATCATCAAAGGGGTTGAAAACGCACGCGGTAAAGATTTTTTCTTCTCAAAGAAGCTGCGTCTCGCGGATGATACGGTAGTTCCCAAGGCAAGAAGTGCGTATCTATTTTTCTTGGGGCGTGGAGACATGACCTTGAGCGCTTTATTTCTCTCTATTCCTCATCGCTTAGGCGCGCGTCTCACTTCTCTCTCGCACTATATAGAGAAAAAAATAGAAGCGATTAACAATTCTTCGCGGGGTAAACGCTCTCTTAACGAAATAGGTACTCCGCGCTCGGAATTCTTGAAAACTATCAGCGACTATAAGGAAAAAGATAAAGAAGAAACCACGAAGGATTTGCAGTAACTCTCTTTATCCATATAATCGGAGATATCGCCACCTTAGCTCAGTTGGTAGAGCAACACTTTTGTAAAGTGAAGGTCCCCGGTTCAAGTCCGGGAGGTGGCTCCAGTAATCAAACTCCCCCTTGTCTAGAGTCAACATGATGTATCCCCACTCTTTACTTTAATAGGCTAATCAGTACAATGTATACATATGAATTTTAAAAAATATCTAGTTGTTTTGGCTGTATTAGTAACGATTTTCGCTCTGGCTGGGGAGGTTCGTGCCCGAGAAGTTGCTGATAGGGGTAGCGAGCATAAAAGAGTTATTGCCCATACCGAAGAAGAGGTGAGTAAAGCGGTTTCTTCTGGTTGCAAGGTGCTAAGGAATGCGAAAATCCTAAAAGCTCTTAGCTGTCCCTCTGGAGTAGCCGAGTCTCTATCTCTCTCCGAGGATATACGAGTATTCGCTTTAGATGATGAAGAAGTTGGTAGGTCTAGAAGTCATCAAGTTGGCGCAACAAGTGCCTCCGGCAACCAACAAATTGGAGCTAATATTGTTCATGTTTCCGGTAACACAGGAAGCGGTAGGAAAGTAGTGGTACTCGACACTGGTTATAACTACCTTCATCCCGAACTAAGTTCTAGCTACTTAGGAGGGAAAGATTTCGTGAATAACGATAATGACCCTATGGACGACCAGGGTCATGGCAGTCATGTAGCAGGAATTATTACTGCCGACGGTATTGATCCCTCCGCTCTCGGCGTGGCTCCCGATGCGGGAGTGATAGCAGGCAAAGTGCTTGATAATAATGGTTCCGGTTACTTTAGCGATGTTGTACTCGCTATTTATTGGGCGGTAAACGGCCCTGACGATGTGTACGGAACCCCCGATGACTTCGGTGCTGATGCTGTCAGTTTGAGTTTGGGCACTGGAGCACCTTATACGTATAGAGGTTTTTGCGACGGTGTTTTACCCGACTTAACTAACGCGATTAAGTATGCGACCCAGAAAAACGTCACTGTAGTTGTTGCCGCAGGCAACAGCGGCAGTTCAGGTGTCTCTATTCCTGGTTGTATCAGCTACTCAACTACGGTAGGTGCTGTGAGTAGCACTGACCGAGTCGCCAGTTTTTCTGGCAGGGGCAATGCCTTGGATATTTCCGCTCCGGGAGTAAATATTTACTCCAGTATTTTGGGAAGCGCTTACGCTACGTGGAGTGGTACAAGTATGGCAACACCCATGATTACCGGTGTGATAGCGCTTGTTAAAAACGTTCATCCCGCATATACCCACAGTCAAGTTGAAAATAAACTCTTCAGTACCGCGAAAGATTTAGGCAGGTCTGGCAAAGATAAATATTACGGTTGGGGGAGAGTAAGAGCAAATCTGGCTGTTCAGTAAAGGACGTTCGTAATCCTCTTTTCAGAGCACGGATATTTTTGTGCTCAAAAATTCCTCGAGCTCGCGCCGTCGCGCTCGCTAGTCTCTGATAAAGAGGATTACTCACTGTGGAAAGAAAAGGTTTTTAAAAAGTATGTTTTCGCTCTAAAAGTTCAGAAGCAAGGTTCTGAAAAATAGTTTACTCACTCTAAAAGAAAAATCCGCTTCATGGGCGGATTTTTTCTATTCGGTTCCAGTAGGAGTGCTTGATGCAAGCACTGCCAGTGCGGGTACCGCTTTTTCTATATCTTCAACACTCTGAAATCCGTAATACTGCTTTTCATTTATGACAAGAGCAGGCAAATCATTTTCAACCTTTTTAACGACAATAAGGGTTTTTACTGCTGATAGGGGAAGATGATAATCAAATGCATAAATGCGCAATTGGGGGTATTTTTTCTGCAGGTGCGTGAGCACGTATCCTTCTCTTTCGCAATCACCGCACTCTCCTTCGTTTGAGTAAAAGTAGAGAATTGATACCGGGTTTATTTTGCATTTCTCGCTTATCCGCTTCATTAAAAGGTAATCTTTAATCAAGAGAAGAGAGTAGGATTTTTTAAGAGACCGCACTTCCGGGTCTTTGCTTCCGCGCTCCTCTTCGGCGAAAGCCAACTTGTTTCCGAGAGAAGAAAGCTCTTCGGATAAAAGCGGCGTATTAACCGCGTCGCAAGACGATTCCGCGAGAAGTGAGAATTGAGTTTCGGAAGAAAGGATATCAATAGCTACTCTGTCTTCAATTGCCCGAATTTCTTCAAGCTTTTTATCGCTTATTGAATTGGCAAGAGAAATCGCGGTGAAAAAAATAAGCGCGGTAATAAAAAAGACAACAAGATATTTTTTAACATCTGCCGAGGTCATATTATTTCCATACGACAGTTCGTGAAAGTACTACGTTGTAGACTGCTTTTGCAAGCCACAAGGGCGCGATGAGAGGATATATGAAAAAGAAATAAAATATCCCCGGGGAAAGGCGCATATTGCCTTCCGTGAGTTTTTTACCTAAGAGAACAAGCATAATGGTGAGGAGGGAGAGAACCACACTCACAAGGAGCACCCCATCAATGTTGAAGTAGAACCAATCAATACGGAAACTTTCAAATGAGAAAGAAAAAACCACAGTTGCGATGCGGTCTATCGCGGTGACAATGTGCTCCCCCAGGATCCACAGTGTCATGCCCATGGCATAAAGCGCGGTGAAGATGGTTGCGGTTGCCATGGGGAGGACCAGGATTCCTAAATGCCCATACTCTTTTTTAAAAAACATGTCTTTATAGTCCAACACATTTTTAAGGAATCCGTATGTCCAGCGAACCCGTTGAACATACAGGCCTCTAAATGTCCGGGGCGAGACTGTATGCACATGAGCATTATGCGCATTAACGATTATGTAGCCATTTTTCTGCATTCTCAATGCAAATTCCAAGTCTTCTGTTTTGTGTCCCTCAACGTAGTTACCAAGACGCGCAAACACTCCCCGGCGGAATAGAGTGAATGGTCCAGGAGTTACATAGAGTGCTCCGAGATAGGAAAGCGCCTTTCGCAGAAATATTCCCCAATAGTATTCAATGTGCTGGACCATCTGAAGGACATTCTGCGGGCGGTCGACGACAATTGAAGGCACGACCGCCATTACTAGGGTATTTTCAAAGTAGGGGATTATATGTTCGAGCGCATTTTTCTCTACGAACGAATCTGCATCAAGACATCCAACAATATCACTTGTCGTTTCTAAGAGTCCCTCGTTGAGTGCCGTGTATTTGCCTCCATTTTCCTTACGAATAACTCTGATACATTGCTCTTTCGAAAGCGAAGTTACCACTTCGCTTGTTCTATCTGTGCTTCCGTCGTCAACAACAAGTATTGAAAGTTTTTCTTTCGGGTACTCAAGCGCCAAAAGAGATGTAATTGTCTTTAAAACAGTTTTTTCCTCGTTATAACAGGGAACGATAATTGTGACTGAAGGGTAGGATTTTAGAGTCGCACTTATTTTCTCTCTTTTTATAACTCCCCGTTTTTCAAAATAAGTAACGAAAAGAAACACCTCAAAATAGAGGGAAATAAAGAGAATGGGGTACAATAGCGCAAAAGACATGACAGTGTTAAAGGTCTTGGCATTATACTTATCTTTTTTTCTTTGTACAATCGAAATCCTTTGAAATAAAGCGCTTTTTTTATATAATACGAGTATATGGAAATCGGCCATCGTCACCCCATCACAACCCTCATTGAGGAGAGTGCTGCCATCTTTTCTCAACTCGGTTTCTCTTTCATTGAGGGACCGGAAGTTGAAACGGAGCGCTACAACTTTGATGCGCTTAATATTCCAGAGCATCACCCTTCGCGTGATATGTGGGATACATTTTGGCTCTTGCCGTTAAGCGCCCGTACACTTCTGCGCACGCACACTTCTCCCGTCCAGATTCGGCACATGGAAAAAAATGAACCTCCACTTCGTATCATTTCCCCGGGAAAAGTATTTCGCCACGAAGCAACCGATGCCACTCACGAGGCGCAATTTTTTCAGATTGAAGGGCTTATGGTTGATAATGAAGCGTCGCTTTCAACGCTCAAGGGAATTTTGGAGCACTATTTTCGCACCATTTTAAGTCCCGATATCGATATTCGTTTCCGTCCGAGCTTTTTTCCGTTCGTTGAACCGGGAGTTGAAATCGATATCCGCTTTGGCGGACACTGGCTTGAAGTAATGGGTGCGGGAATGGTGCACCCCAAGGCGCTTCAAGCTGTAGGCATTCATCCGGGGAAATGGCGGGGTTTTGCATTCGGAGGAGGTATTGACCGCATTGCAATGCTTAAATATGGTATTCCCGACGTTCGCCTTTTATATAGTGGAGACCTGCGTCTCGTTAATCAATTGTAATTTCCATGAATCCCGTTAGAAATCGCAAAGTTATGAATCTGAAACACAAGTGGAATTATCGTCTTGGTCGAGGCTTTCTACCCACGGGTGTATTTTTTAATAACGGAAACCTTAAGGTTTCCTATTTCTAACGGGATGAAAGTTAACCTCTCATGGCTCCAAAGTTTCATTGAAGAAGGGAATCTCCCAGCATCTTCAGCAGTTGCTGAGGCGCTTACACTTTCTTCTTTTGAGGTAGAAAGTGTTGAGACTAAAGGGGGAGAGACAGTTTTTGATATTGCGATTCTTCCTAACAGGAGCCACGATTGTCTTTCGCACAGGGGTGTGGCGGGCGAAATAGCACTTCTTTTTGGCTTGAAAAGAAAAACACTCATGCTCTCTGAGAGTTTCTCGCACTCCAAAATTCTTAAGATCACTTTGGATAAAGGCTGTTACCGCTATAGTGGCGCAGTACTTACACACATCGCTGTAAGCCCAAGCCCCAAGTGGCTTGTGGAGCGTCTTGAAAGTATCGGACAAAAATCAATCAATAATATTGTTGATGCCGCCAACTACGTCATGTTTTCCCTTGGTCAGCCCTTGCATGCTTTTGACATGGATAAACTTTCCTCCAAAGGAGAAGTAGAGATTAACGTGAGCACATCCATAAAAGAAGAATTATTTACGGCGCTTGATGGCAAAGAGTACACCCTCCCCGAAGGTGCTCTTGTTTTGCGCGATGGTGCAAAAAAACTTATTGGAATTGCTGGTGTCAAAGGGGGTAAAGCTGCCGAGATTGATTCCACGACTCGTCATATTATCCTTGAAGCGGCAAATTTTGATTCTGTTTCCGTGCGAAAGACTTCCCACGCTCTTAATCTGCGTACCGATGCGTCAATCCGTTTTGAAAACGGCATTTCTCCGGAACTCACCATGTATGCGATTGGAGAAGTTATTGAGCTTATTAAAGAGATTGCTGGAGCGGACACACAGATTGAGGGAGTTGTGGACGTGTATCCATCCCCGGCATCTCCCTATCGTGTCGGTATATCGCAGAGGGAAGTTGAAGCAATATTAGGCACTCCATTTTCAGAAGATTTGCTTGAAGAGGTGTTAACCCGGCTTTCTTTTAGCTACAAAAAGGTCTCTCCGCGCAAGACTATTATTGCTCTCGTTAAAGAATGTCTTGACGCGCCTTACAAATATGGCGCAAGCGTTTTGCGAAGTGCTCCGCAGGCCTTTGATTGCTCGTCATTGGTCGCATATGTGTACGCGCACGCAGGTGTTCCCGTACCTCGGATATCAATTGACCAGTATGTATTTGGTACAGCTATCTCCCAAAAAGAGCTCGAACCCGGGGATGTGGTGTATTCAAACACCGGCATTACTACCAGAGGCATCCACACAGTATCGCAGGAATTTTTACCAGGTACTCAAGTCTCCGAAGGCGTTGACCATTGTGGTATCTATGTTGGCGAGGGAAAGGTGATTCATGCGACGGAAAAAGAAGGCAAAGTAGTCGAAGAAAAACTTTCTGAATCCTCAGGATTCAAGAAAATTGTAGGATTCCGTCGACTACTTTCTAATGAGTCAAACCGTTTTATTGTAATAGTGCCTTTTGAACGCCTCGATATCCGTATTCCAGAGGACCTTGTTGAAGAAATCGGACGTGTCTACGGATACGAAAAAATTGCCTCCTCTCTTCCCCGCCACTCTGGTGCGGTATTGCCTAATAAGCATCTTTATTATCTTCAAAAAATTAGAAGCATACTTTTTACAGTAGGATATTCTGAAGTCTATACTTACTCATTCCAGCCAAGAGGTGATGTTGAACTTGCTAATCCACAAGCTCAGGACAAGAAATTTCTTCGTAAATCTCTCTATGAAAGCGTAACTCAAGCGCTTGGTTTTAATCTTCGCTACGCTGACCTTCTCGGGCTTTCAGAAATCAGACTTTTTGAAATTGGCACAGTATTTTCTAAAAAAGAAGAGCATCTTTCTTTTTGTGTAGGTGCCGCTCCGTACTCCAGCACTTCAAAAGTTCTTGATGAACTCCTTTCTCTAATTTCAAAGAATCTTGGAACTGACATTGCGCTATTTGGTAAAAAAATAGGTGGCGTATGGGAAGGGGACATTGGCCGTTTCATCGACTCCCTCCCCGAACCTACCGACTCTATTACATTCATGTCGCTCTCTAACGGGTCGCGCTTTGCTCCCGTATCTGCCTACCCGTTTGTTCTTCGCGACATTGCAATTTTTGTTCCGAAAGGTACTCCGGAGAATGAAGTACTCACTTTTATCGAGAGGGAAGCGGGAAATCTCCTCGTAAAAACACGCCTCTTCGATGTATTTACCAAAAAAATGCCGGACGGAGACAGAACTTCTTTTGCATGGAGGCTCGTGTTTCAATCGCACGACAAAACCCTTTCAGACGATATCGTGAACCAAATTATGAACCGCATCACGCAGGCAATTAATTCCACAGCAGGTTGGCAGGTGCGCTAATATGACCCTCCTCATACCCTTTTATCACATCTTTTTGGGGTAGTTATTATCCCCAAGACCCCTTGTTTCTAGGCCGTTTTTTGGTATAATCAAGGTTAGCAATTTGGGGCGTTTTTTTGTTTATTTCGACAAGTGAGGAGCACGTGTGCGAGCACTCTCGCACACGGTGTCCGAGTCGATGTCGAAACAAAAGAAGTCTTTTACAGAACTCTTTATATGACTAAAAAAGAAGAAGAAAAAAAGGTAAAAAAAGGCAGTCCCGCCAGTGCCAAAGCTACGGCGGGCAGGTATAGCGCCGAAGATATTACCGTCCTTGAAGGGCTTGAGCCTGTTCGCCGTCGTCCGGGAATGTATATCGGTACGACTGGTCCTGACGGCTTGCACCATCTCGTTTGGGAAATTTTTGATAACTCACGCGACGAGGCGATGGGTGCATTCGCAAATACTATTGAGGTCGCACTCCTTCCCAACAATCGTGTCCGAGTCGTTGACAATGGTCGTGGTGTTCCTGTTGACATACACAAGCAGACTAAAGTCTCGGCACTAGAAACCATCATGACAACGCTCCATGCCGGAGGAAAATTCGGAGGTGAAGGGTATATCGTATCAGGAGGACTTCATGGAGTTGGTGCGTCAGTTGTGAATGCTTTATCTCTCTACACAAAAGTGGAGGTACATCGCGACGGCGGACAGTTCGTTCAAGAATACGCCCGTGGTAAAAAAAAGGGGAGTGTAAAAAGGGTAGGAACTTCAAAACTGCACGGCACTATTGTTGCTTTTGAGCCCGACACAGAAATCTTCAAGGAAATTGCCTGGGATTGGGATAAAATTCTTGACCACCTGCGTCAGCAAGCATACCTAGTCAAAGGCCTTCGCATTACGGTTATTGATGCGCGCAAAGAAAAAGAAGTCAATGATTCCGATGTATTCTTTCTAGACGACTTGCATCTCCAAGTACCATCCTCCACCTTTTATTTTGAGGGAGGACTGGTATCAATGGTTTCTTTTTACAACCAATTTCAAAAGCCGGTGCACCGTACTGTGTTTTCAGTTGAAAAACAAACCGACCAGTATGGTTCTGTTGAAGTGTCCTTGCAATATATCGATGACATTGTTTCGCGCATTCTTCCTTTCGCAAATAATATCTACACTTCGGAAGGTGGGACGCATGTTACAGGATTTAAAACCGCACTCACACGCACGCTCAACAACTTTGGGCGCAAAAATAATCTCATAAAGGAAAAGGACGAGAACTTTACCGGGGAAGACGTACTTGAAGGCTTGACTGCCGTGGTCTCTGTCAAACTTCGTGAAATTCAATTTGAAGGTCAAACAAAAGCAAAACTGGGAAGTGTTGAAGCCAGAGCAATGGTTGAAACCATATTTGGGGAGGCATTTGAGGCATTTCTTGAAGAGAAACCGGATGATGCCAAAGCAATAGTCAATAAGGTTATTCTTGCCCTAAAGGCTCGCAAAGCCGCCAAAGCGGCCAAGGACAGCGTTTTGCGCAAGGGGGCACTGGAAGGTATGATGTTGCCCGGGAAGCTCGCAGACTGCCAAACACGCTCGGCAGAAGAGGCGGAAGTCTTTATTGTTGAGGGAGATTCGGCAGGCGGTACAGCCAAAAGCGGGCGTGACCGAAGAACGCAAGCCATTTTGCCTTTGCGAGGAAAAATTCTCAATATTGAACGCGCCCGTTTGGATAAGGCGCTTGCATCCGAGCAGATTAAAAATCTTGTTGTCGCACTAGGCACTTCAATCGGAGATACTTTTGACATTACCAAGCTTCGTTACCACAAAGTTATTATCGCAACCGATGCCGACGTTGATGGCGCCCACATCAGAACCTTGCTTCTTACCCTTTTCTATCGCTTTCTTCCAATTCTTCTTGATAAGGGCCATATTTTTATCGCTCAACCGCCACTCTACAAGATAAGTCGCGGTAAAGAAGTGCATTACACCTACTCGGAAGAAGAAAAACTTAAAGTGCTTAAAGAGTTGGGTGTGAATGTGAAAGATACTGAAGAGGTAGAAGAGCCTCAAAAAGAGGAAACAGAGGCTCCTGAATCAGAAATAGCTAAGAAAAAACCAAAAGCCAACATACAGCGCTATAAAGGTCTTGGAGAAATGAATGCCGAAGAACTTTGGGAAACAACCATGGATCCAAAGGCCAGAATTTTAAAACAAGTGACAATAGGGGACGCTCGAGAAGCGGAAAAAATATTCCAAATTCTCATGGGGGATGATGTTCCTTCCCGCAAGTCATTTATTCAGTCAAATGCGACAAAAGCGAATATTGATGTATAGAGTTTCACTATAAACAAAAAAAGCGCCATTATCTCTACGGCGCCTTTTTTCTTTACTTAAGAAGAGGTAGTAATTCTTCTAGAGAGTGAACTCCTAAATTTCCTTTGTCTCTGCTTTCAACAGAAACTTTTTTCTCCGCAACTTCTTTTTCACCAATTACAAGAATATAAGGAGTCTTTTCAACCTTTGCGCGTCTGACTTTCTTTCCAAGTCCTTCATCACTTTCGTCTAATTCGACTCGAAAACCTTTCTCTATAAGCGTATCGGCTACCTCTTTTGCAAATGGCACTTG
>JBBTXU010000030.1:15763-23952 GCA_038062155.1 Patescibacteria group bacterium
TGGGTTTTACTAATGGGGAGCACTGTTATCTGAACAGGGGAGAGCCAAAGAGGAAATGCACCCGCGAAATGCTCAATGACAAGAGACATAAAGCGCTCCAAGGAACCTGCGATAGCACGGTGAATCATCACAGGAGTTTTCTTGGTGCTGTCTTTGTCTGTATAGGTGAGACCAAAGCGCTCGGGCATCACAAAATCAAGCTGAACGGTGCCAAGCTGCCATTCGCGGCCAAGCGCGTCTTTGAACATAAAATCCAGTTTCGGACCATAAAATACTGCCTCGCCGGGATTTTTCTTGTAAGGTAACTTTTCTTCTTTCGCAACCTCTTCAAGCACAGCTTCAGCCCTATTCCACTGCTCTTTGTCTCCAAGGTATTTATCTGGGGTTTCAGTATCGCGAGTGGAGAGCGAAACCCAGAATCCTCCCTCTGTATACATCCCGAGAAGAGTGTAAAACTGCCTGATAACATCCACTATATTTTTTATTTCCTGTTTTATTTGCTCAGGTGTGCAAAATACGTGACCATCGTCCTGCGTTATGCTTCGCACGCGTGAAAGTCCCAAAAGCTCGCCTGTTTGTTCATCGCGATAGACCATCGTGCTTTCAGCGAAACGCACAGGCAAGTCTTTATAGCTATGGGGTTTTGCATCGTAAATTTGCGTGTGGTGCGGACAGTTCATGGGCTTCATCACGAATTCACTTTCGCGAGATTTGATTTTGAAAAGGTCATCTCCGAATTTTTCCCAGTGTCCGCTTTTTTTGTAGAGCTCCGGCTTGGTTATGTGAGGAATAGTCACTTTCTGGTAGCCGTACTTTTTCTGGAAAGAGTCAATAGTGTTCACAATTGCTTCCCGCATAGCCGTGCCTTTCGGCGTAAAGAGGGGAAGACCCGGACCCACAAGCTCTGAGAAAGTAAATAAATCCAATTCCTTCCCTAATTTGCGGTGGTCTCGTTTGGTTGCTTCTTCCTGTTGTTTTTCATAGCTTTCTAGTTCTGTCTTATTTGCGAATGCCAGTCCATATATGCGCGTGAGCATTGCATTGTTCTCGCTTCCTCTCCAATAGGCACCTGCAATCTTGTTTAATTTAAAAGAGTCTGGGGATATTTCTTTGACGCTTTCGACATGCCCGCCTCGACAAAGGTCAGTAAACTCACCAGAAGTATACAAAGTGATTTTCTCTCCCTTAGAGGCAATTTCATCAATAAGTTCGTTTTTGTATGTGTTACCTTTGAAAAATTCTTTTGCTTCTTTTTCTGTCACCACCTTGCTTTCAAATGTTTCCCACGTCTTTAGAATCTCGCGCATTGTTTTTTCAATGCGCTTGAGGTCGTCCGTCGATGGTGGAGTAGGGAAATCAAAGTCGTAGTAAAAACCGTTATCAATTGCGGGGCCCAAAGTAGGTTTGGCGTCAGGGTAGAGCTTGCCAACTGCCGCGGCAAGGAGGTGGGCGAGGGAGTGTCGAATTGATTGAAGTTTCTCCGTCATGTTTCCCATAATAGCGTGTTTGCGCTTTTCATCAAAGGGTTTTTGCTTTTTCGGCAATGACGCTTATGCCTCCGTTTCTTTTTGAAATTCTCCCTCGTATTGCCACACAGCTCTCGGGCACGAGGATATCTTTAAACTCTTCATAGACGCGTGGGAATATCACGACCTCAATACTTCCTGAAAAGTCTGAAACTTTGAGGAACATCATCTGCTCGCCCTTTTTAGTCAGAATATGTTTTGCTTCCTCAATGATTCCACCGACAACTGTTATCATTCCTTCCTGCAATTCTGCTTTAATGCGCTCAATAGTTACTTCTTTTTTCTGCAGTTTTTCCTTGAATTTATCCAACGGATGCCCTGACACATAGAGTCCCAAAAGCTCTTTTTCCCACATGAGACGCATTTCGGCGGTTGCGGGAGCGCTCGGTAGAAGCGAGAACGAGCCCGTAGCAATTGAGCTACCGAAAAGAGAATCTTGGGCCTCTCCCGCTCCTTTCCTTTCCTTCACATAGACGAGCATGTTCTCCATGTTGTAGAGTAGCATTCCTCGCTCTCCGAATGTATCCATCGCTCCGCATTTAATGAGTGATTCAAGAGACTTTTTATTGAGCGTTTTGTCGTGGACTCGGTCAAGAAAGTCTTGGAGTGAAATATATTTCCCATTCTTTTTCCGCTCTTCAATGATAGTTTGTGCCACACTCTCGCCGAGATTTTTAATAGTATAGAGTCCGAAGCGGATTTTCTCTCCCTCTGTGTCCGACACCACGGTAAAATCACGAAAACTTTCATTTACATCAGGCGGGAGAACCGGGATACCCATTCGCTTGCATTCACCAATTGTCTCAGCGATTTTCTCGACATCTCCCGCGTCGGCGGTGAGCACCGTCGCCATGTAAATAACAGGGAAGTTTGCTTTCATATACGCGGTTTGGTACGCAACTCGTCCATAGGTTGCCGCGTGTGCTTTGTTGAAGCCATAGGCGGCGAACGGTTCAATCAGTTTCCACATTTTTTCAGCGTTGTCCCGAGACATGCCGTTTGCGATAAACCCCTTTTGCAGTTTCTCTCTCTGTGCCTCCATTTCCGCCGGGATTTTCTTTCCCATCGCTTTACGAAGCTTGTCCGCTTCAAGCCAGGAATACCCACCGAGCTTGATGGCAATAAGGAGCACGTCATCCTGATAGGTGATAACGCCATAGGACTTATGGAGAATATCTTTAAGTCTCTCATCTATATAGGAGACCACGTGGGGATTATGTTTTCGTTCAATATAACGCGGAATAGACTCAAGAGGGCCGGGGCGATAGAGGGAAACCATGGCGTTAACGTCATGAATGCTCGTCGGTTTGAGGTCCTGGAGATATCGCGTCATTCCCGCGCCGTTGAGCTGAAAAAGGCCGATTGTTTCTCCGCGCGAGAGCATTGCAAATGTTTTCTTGTCGTCCAAGGGAATTTTTTCTATATCGACCGTTATTCCTTTGAGCTTCTCTACAAGTTCAACCGCATTAGCAAGAATGGAAAGGTTTTTAATTCCGAGAAAATCAAATTTTAGGAGTCCCGCGTCTTCTACCGCATGCATGTCGTACTGCGTGATGAGCTTTCCGCCTTTAGGGTCAAATTGAAGCGGAACAAAGTCAGAAAGCGGTGTGGGAGAAATCACCACACCAGCGGCATGCACCGAAATATGGCGGACGCATCCTTCTATCTTTTTCGCCATATCAATAATAGTTCTTGTGTCACGGTCGTCCTTGTATGACTTTTTAAGCTCTGGCGTGATTTCAATCGCGCGGTCAATGGTCATTGGAAAACCCTGCGAACCGAAAGGAATAAGTTTTGCAATGCGGTCGCCCGTGCCGTAGGAGAATCCGAGTGCCCGTGCGACATCGCGCACCGCGGCGCGCGCCATCATGGTTCCGAATGTTCCGATTTGCGCCACTTTGTCTTCGCCGTATGTTTTTTTCGCGTACTCAATCATTTCATCTCGTCTGGTATCGGCAATATCCATATCAATATCTGGGGGCGAAGGCCGTTGAGGGTTGAGAAATCTTTCAAAAGGAAGTTCGTATTCTATCGGATTGACTGTTGTGATAAACGTAAGGTATGAAACAAGCGACCCGGCGGCTGAACCGCGCGTCGTACTCGTAATCTTTTTTTCTCGCGCATACCGGAGCAGATCTGAAACTGTCAGAAAGTAAGGCGAATAACCTTTTTTCTCTATAATGCCCAACTCATATTCAATACGCTCTTCAAGTTCTTTAGTTTTTTTAAGACCGCGCAAAGACAGGCCATCGTACACCAAATCTCTTAGCGCCTCATTAGGACTTTTTCTCTCTGATTTGTAATGTGGAAATACCCAACTTCCGAATTCAAGTCTAAGGTCACACAGCGAAAGAATTTTCTCTGTACCCTCAATTGCCTCCGGTAAGTCTGCAAAACGCTCTTCCGCTGCTTTTGCTGATAGAAAAGAAAAATCTTCTTTTCCATTTTTTTCTGTATTTTGCGGCGCGCCAATAGTAAGCATTGTCTCCCACGCGACTCTGTCATTGGGGGAGAGGTAGTAGACTTCGTGGCTGGCAACGACAGGCACACTATTTTTTTTCGCGAACGTTATAAGACGCCCCATCGCTTCCTCATGCCGTGCAATTTCCGGATGCCGGGTAATTTCAATAAAGACACCCTCTTTCCCAAAAGTCTTTTGGAGGAATTCAAGAAATTCAGAGGCGCTGTCTTCTTTGCCTAGAGAAAGCGCGTGTGCAATGTTTCCGTCTTGCGCCGGTGAAATTGCCAATAAGCCTTCTCCATATTTCTCCATCAATTCTCTATCAATGCGCGGTTTATTATAAAACCCTTCAAGATAGGACGCGGTGACAAGACGCATCAGGTTCTGGTATCCATTTTTATTTTTTGCTAAAAGAATCAGACGCGCTATTTCATCATCAACCCCTCGCTCCCTATCTTTTCGTCCTCGGGGTGCCACATACGCATCAAGGCCGATGATGGGAGCAATTCCTTCTTTTTTGCATTCTTTGTAAAATTCGATTGCGCCGTACATGTTGCCGCTGTCGGTGAGTGCAAGTGCTTTCATTCCATTCTTTTTCGCTTCTCCCACCAGTTCGGGAATTTTTGGCAACGCGCCAAGGAGAGAGTAATGGCTATGGGTATGGAGATGGACGAAGCGCGACATGGAGTCATTATAGCAAAGGAGTCTCTGCACTCGTGGTAGCATGATTTTATGGCAATTCGCTATATCGTAGGGGTGGACGAAGCGGGGAGAGGGCCTCTGGCAGGACCGGTCTCGGTTGGGGCAATCTGTGTGCCAATTTCATTTCCAAAATCGTTTCTAAAAGGAGTAAAAGATTCGAAGAAGCTATCCAAGAAAAAAAGGGAAGAGTGGTTTTCAAAAATTAAATCCGCGTCAAACAAAAAACTCTCCTATCAGTTCTCTTTTGCAACTGCGCACACGATTGATAAAAGAGGGATTGTAAGGGCAGTATCACTTTCAATCTCACGTGCACTTTCGCGTTTCCATGTTTCTCCGATCAAAACACTTGTTCTCCTTGACGGAGGACTTAAAGCTCCATCCCGATATCCGCACCAGAAAACAATTATTGGCGGAGACGAGAAAGAGCCTCTCATCGCGCTTGCATCAATTGTTGCCAAGGTGCTTCGTGACAGGCGAATGGTTCGCTATGCAAAATTTCACCCAAGATACTCCTTTGAAGTTCATAAAGGCTATGGCACTGCGCTCCACCGTAAGCTTCTAAAGAAATATGGCCCGTCTATAATCCACCGAAGAAGTTTTATAAAAAATCTTAAATAAGCTCTTATATAGTGCTAGTATCAGGTAGTGCATTGACCACAGTTATTTGACATCTATTTAAAAACCTGCTATCATTTTCAGTAGAAAGAATTGAACCTTTAAATTAAAAGAGAGGTAACTGCGATGGGTAGAAACATACGAGAGAGGCTAAAGCGGCTAGAGTTAGAAGGACATAGCGTTTTAGTTATCATCTCAAAACTCGATGAAAAAGGGTCCCCGCTTGTTCTAGTGCTGGAGGAACAAAGGCCGAGCGAGTCGGCGGTGCTTAAACTTCCCGGCGGGAAACAAGACAAAGATAAGGGAGACTTCAGGTACGAACACACAGTTCTTCGTGAATGTCATTACAAGACAGGTCTCGTCCTTAATGAAGACCTGCTCCTACGTCTTGATGGGCTGGATTATCTTGGCCGGAAGAAAAGGGACGAAGTTCCCAATCAGACTAAAGAAAAACCGTTGCCGCACAGGCAATACATTTTCTTTATTGACAGTTTTGAGGGTGAACTTCGCACCGAAATCGTTCTTGATGACCCTGAAAATACAGACATTCCTGATGAGAAGAAAGACACTCTTTACCCGCCTTTTTGGGCAGAGGTACCAGATGCTCTCAAGTGGCTCTTCCCTCCGCACAGGAAAATCTTGCAGAAATGTCTGCCGAAGATAGCTGGGCGCCATCCTGCTTTTGCCCGGTTTGTTCCAAGTAGGAGACCTGTTTTTCCTCCGTCTCCCGCGGGGAAAAAGGAGAGTATGTTCGGGAAATTTTTTCACGGACTTATCTTTCCTGCGCGTGCAGTGCATCAGCATCAATAACCCACAATCGTTTTGAAACCGATTGTGGGTTTTCTTTTTGGTTGATTTTTTGTTTCGTTTATATATACTGGGAGACTTATGGTAGTCCACATGCGACATACGCGCTCCCAGAGCGGCCAGAGACGGTCTCACCACAAGTTGATGCTCGCTTCTTTGTCTGTGTGCTCGCACTGCAAAACTCCAACTGCTTCTCACCGCGCCTGCGCAGTCTGTGGCTATTACAAAGGACGAAAAGTCATTGATATGGAAGCGAAGGCCGCTCGCAAATCAAAAAAGAATTCCAACGTAAAAGAAGAGAAAAAGGAAGAGAAGAAAAGTAAGAAATCTGACGCGAAGAAAAAGTAGTTGAGCGGCACGTGACGTTTTGGTAGAATTGGAGTAAGAATTTCTTGCACGTTCATAACATGGCAAACCGGCACCTTTTAAGATCAATTGTTCTCCAATCGCTCTTTGAGTGGGATTTCCGCAATGTTTCTCCAAAGGAGGCAGTTTCGGTCCTTGCACGCAATGCCCTAGAATTTGCTCCCCAATCGGGAGATTCTTCGTTTATGGAGACTCTCTTCTCCAAAGTACTTGAAAAGAAAACCGATCTTGACCGCATTATTGAAAAAGCTGCGCCTGATTGGCCGCTTGACCGAATTTCTGTTGTTGACCGCAACATCCTGCGCATTGGCCTCTCCGAGCTCCTATTTTCCGACCGCAGTGAAGTTCCACCTAAAGTCGCCATAAACGAGTCAATTGAGCTTGCTAAGGCCTTTGGCGGGGATACCAGCGGAAAGTTTATCAACGGTGTGCTGGGGGCTGTCTATAAGGAAATGGGGGAGCCGGGGAAAGACGAGACTTCCGTGCGCAAAAAAATTCATCCCGACCTTCCTGACCACAAAGTGCCTATTGAACGCCTTGCCGGAGCGGTCATTTATGCTCGCGAAGAAAAAGCACTTTACCTTGCTCTCGTCCACGATGTCTTCGGCTATTGGACGCTCTCCAAGGGCCATCTTAATGAAAAAGAAAAGGAAGAGACCGGCGTGTCTCGAGTGATTAAAGAAGAAATCGGCTTGTCCATAAACGTGGAAGATAAACTCGGAGGAACTGAATACACCACATTCCATCCTGAAAAGGGGAAAATAAAAAAGAAGGTAACCTATTTTCTCGCTTCCGCGCCATATGGGGAGGTGCGTCTTACGAAAGAGGGAGGGCTTGACGATGTACGTTGGTTTCCACTCCCTGAAATTGCAACACTTAATTTTTATAATGACATCTTGCCCCTTGTGACCAAAGCCGTTAATATGCTTCTGCATACTAAAGCAACATGATTGACTTTTCACGTTTTGAAGAAAAAACAGGAATTACATTCAAAGACAAAGGCCTCTTGAGACAGGCTTTTACCCATCGCTCCTTTATCAATGAGAACAAGTCCGAAGGCACTGGTCACAACGAACGTCTTGAGTTCCTAGGAGATGCGGTCCTTGAACTCATTGTTACTGAAGCCCTCTACGGCATGTATAAAGAAAAAAGCGAAGGGGTGCTCACTGCGTACCGTGCCGCACTCGTCAATGCCAACACGCTCTCTGTTGTGGGTGCCAATCTCTCACTCAACGACTATCTTTTGCTCTCCAAAGGCGAGTCAAAAGACATCGGCCGCGCCCGTCAGTACATTCTCGCCAATACTATGGAGGCGGTCATCGGCGCGCTCTATCTTGATGGCGGGTACGAAAAGGCAACTGAATTTGTAAAGCGTCATATTATGCCCCTTATAGAGGGTATACTTGAAAAAGGAGGTATCATTGATTCAAAGAGTTTCTTCCAAGAAAAAGCGCAGGAAAACGAAGGCATCACTCCCTCATACAAGGTTCTTAAAGAAACCGGTCCCGACCACGATAAGCACTTTATAGTGGGAGTCTATCTTGAGCGTGCGCTGGTGGCATCGGGGGAAGGCAATTCCAAGCAGGATGCCGAGCAAGATGCTGCGAGAGAAGGCCTTAAAAAAAGAGGGTGGGAGAGTTAGTTCGCAGATAGTTTGGGAAACACGATATCCGCCCTTCTTCTCTTTGTTCATCAGGACCTTCGACCTGCTG
>JBBTXU010000031.1:0-2826 GCA_038062155.1 Patescibacteria group bacterium
CACCCCCCCAAACAAGACCCATTAGAGCCGTAGAAACTCCAGAAAGTATGGCGACATGGTTGAAAGTCTTTCCGCATCAAGCCAGCTAATTTTAATCACTCACAATCGCGAGACCATGTCCCGAGCAGGGATTCTCTATGGAGTCACTATGGATTCCGCGGGCATTTCCAAGCTCCTTTCGGTCAAGTTTGACGAGGCGGTTGCGGTGGCAAAATAAAGAGCGCTCACAGGATTTTTATCAAACACGATATCTGTCTGCCGACAGATTCTCTACTCGCCCTCTTCGGGCTCCGTAAGGTTTGCTAAAAATCCTATTCGCTCTAAAAACTGTCGGATTTTTGAGTTGTTCACAGGGGCTTTTACATACTTTCTTTATTAGTCTATAATTGAGTGCATATGAAACAGACCACTAACGTAACTCATACGATTGTTGCTACCATCATTGCCTCTGTCGCAATTGTCGCGGCCCTCGCGTGGCAGAGCATCAATACCATTATTCAAAAAGGGCTCGCTGACGGTAAGTCTATCCGTGTAGCGGAAAGAAATTCATGCACGACAGATGAGACATCAGGTGCGCCTCACTTCAGCGGTTGCAACTCTATTATTTAATCTTTACTAATATGGCAGAAGAAATAGTCTGATAAAAGGCCTTCGGGCCTTTTTACTTTGGCTAAGGGGCAATTTTTGTGTATATTTCACTCTATCTGTTATGAACAATCAGGATATTGAGCAACGTTGGGAAAACTACCGAAAAGCAAATTCGGATAAACCAGGCGCGAGAGAAAATGAACTGAAAGAAATTTTTTCATTGCTTGACCCAAAGCAAGGAGAAAAAATCTGGGAGGTTGGGACCGGTAATGGGTATCTTACTTTTCCCCTCGCGGAAGCTGTTGGAAAAACCGGAGAGGTTATAAGCACGGACATACATGAAAGCAATCTCTCCGATGCCATTAATAAAAATCAAGAGAAGAAGCTAAATATCAGCGCGAGGCTGTTGCCGGTTGATTCTCCGCTATTGGGCGATGAATATGAGAGTTTTTTTGACGCCGTTGCGACAATCGCTACCCTACATCATTTTGACAATAGAAAAAATGGGACAGGAGAGGCTGGACGAATGAATGCTATTCGCGGGTTTTACAGGACTCTCAAAAAAGGAGGGCGACTTGTCATGTCCGACCCCCTCAAAGGAGGGATTACGCAGAAATATTTTGACGCTGTTGATAACCCCAAGCACTGCTACCCTGACAGCCACCCCCACGATTTTTTTACAAAAGAGAGACTGGAGAGTCTGCTCCAAGAAATCGGATTCAAGGATATTTCAATTGAAGTTACATACGTGCCGTGGAAATTTGCTTCACCGGATGAAGCAGTTAATTTTGTGCACACTATTCATAATGCCAAATGCACACCGGAAGAATCCTTTACAGTGGCAAAAGATATTCTCGGCTTCAAAAAAGTGGGCGGCCACTACGAGCTTGGCTGGGAGTTATTCTTTTTAACTGCCTCCAAATAAAGTTATTTTCTGTAAAGAATAAATACTAAATATAAGGTAAATAGGCTCAAAAGGGCGTAATCTCCTACTCTCCCGTACAGAGTTTCGGGTTTGTTTTTCCCCATTTCTATCTTCCCAAAAAGAATCCCACTTTCCCCATAATCCATTTTCTCAATAATAACTCCATTACTGTCGATAATAGCCGACGGACCGAGCTTGTTTGCGCGAATGATAGGGCGTCTCGTCTCCGTAGCTCGTAGTTGTGCGTTTATCAAATTGAATTCTCCTGCCAAAGGATTGGTAAATACCGCTTCCGAACCTACCGCAAAGACAATATCGGCATTACGAGCATTCTCCCAAGCTATAAGCGGGTCCATGACCTCCGAACACACGAGACTGCCTATAGTCACTCCGTTAATCTCCACTGGCCGTGTACTGGTACCTGCCGTTGCGTCAAAGGGGGTACTGTAAATTCCCATCGACTGTGCCCACATCGGCGTATAATCCAGAAAAGGGAATATTTTTCTTTTTTGGTACGCACCCACAAGCTCCCCATTTTTCCAGAATTCTATTTCATTTACATACTGTCCCTCTCGCAGTGCCGTACCCCAGAGCACAAACGTGGTTTCCGGTGCCACATTGGCTTTGAGCCAGGCACCAAAGGTCTTGAAATCAACAGCAATGACCTCTTTGTTAAAAGATGTATTGTCCATCGTATCCGATATCACTCCGGACCATGGCGAGAATGGATAAATGATAATGTCCGGATTAAGCATTCCGGCTTCTTGTATCCGGCTTTCCAAGCGTATGGAATGAAATGCACCGTCAATTACTTCACCAAACACAGACTCTATATCGCGGTCCTGGTCTTGGATAACCGCAATAGAAATAGAACTTTTTACTGCGTCTGAATTATTTTTAAATAATATGTTTGGCAAAGAAAACACTAAAAGCATTACTACCCACAATATAATCGGAATAAAAGACGGCAACCACCAGAATTTTTTCTTCTGCGTAACGGTATCTTTGGTGTTTTTTGAACTTTTTAATTGCTCTAAAAATAACAGTACTTCTCCCAGTGCGACATTGCCAAAAACTACTATAAAAGCAACCAAAAGAGCCCCTCCAATACTTGCGGCGGCGCGAATAGGGGAGAAGTGCACAGCAGCATAGGAAAGCGAACTGTAATTGAAACCTACAAGCAGTGTCCCCAGTACCCATTCAATTATGGAAAACAAACCGGATACTAAGGTTCTCTCTAGAGGAGTATGCACCTTCTTTCTTAAATACATGGTGAACACCGAGATCGCACCGATTACAGCGCTTGAAAGTGC
>JBBTXU010000032.1:0-4497 GCA_038062155.1 Patescibacteria group bacterium
AAGAATATCAAACACTACTGTTCATTAAATGAAAACCAAAACAGCGCGACAAAATTGTCGCGCTGTTTTTTATCTGGTGCCCCCAGTAGGAATCTTTCTCTACGAGAACAGTATCCATGTTTGGATTTTTTCTTCACTAAGAAGCTAGAAAAAATGCTCAAACAGGCTTCGATTCCTACGACCAAGTTATGAATTGTGCCCCCAGTAGGAATCGAACCTACATTACAAGATCCGCAATCTTGCGTTCTATCCGTTGAACTATGAGAGCGTGTATTTACACTAAGAGAAAATAAGAATCCGTGCAAGTCAGAATCCGAGATAGTTGAAAAGTGTTTCAAAAATAGATTCATGAATTTCTTTTTCAGGAATATGCTCAAGTAAATATTGCCGCACAATATCTGTCGGCATATTCTCAATACTTACTGATATGAGGGGTAAGAAAAACTTTTTCGATTTAAGCAGGATGCGGGGATACGCGGGGTCCTCTTCTACCCAAAAAGATTCAAGAGACTCGAAGGGGTAGAGTTCCCTACCGGAAACAATGCCTTTGTCACTGACTTCTACATCAATTTTTCTTGGTTTTCGCACGGCATAGAGCATTACAGTGCCTCCTCCGATGAGAATAAGTATTCCGAAGAGCGCATTGTTTAAAAGTATGGCGCTTACGGCACTTGAAAAGCAAATAATTCCAACCGCCCAGAACCAATCGCGGCCTCTTTCCTTTTCTCTGTATTCAAATGTGCGCCAGTGGAGTGGGGGGATCACAATTTCGATTGTATCACAGGCACCCCTCTCCCACTTTTTCGTTTTCGCCAAAAAAGTCCTTTCAAATTCTAGCCGAACGGCGCGGAACGCGCCACGAGCTAACCCCTTTCAATTTGCATTTTCCCATCTGGCGGAGGGGGCGGGATTCGGTCACAAGTATTTTTCTGCTAAAAAATCTCGCAACCCCGCCTCGGTACCGTCGTACCTGCGGCTTTCGAATCCCATCCTCCCGATATAAAAAATACCCCAAAGCGGGGCATCTTTATATCGGGTGCGGAGGGGGCGGGATTCGAACTCGCGAGGCCCTTGCGGACCTAGTGGTTTTCAAGACCACCGCACTAGACCACTATGCGACCCCTCCAGAAAGTCAGTCTACCTTAAACCTTCTTTATTTCAACCGAGTATTTCTTTGAGATGAAAAAGAGATACACAAGCTCAAGAATGCCGAATGTATTGATTATAAGAAGCGCAATAAACCATTTCTTCTGCGCAAGCTGAGCGGCGCGCCACAGTGCAAAGCCCTTTACCGCTGTGACGTATATGCCGATTAAAGCAAAGAGCCACGCATTGCTTTTGATAAATGTTAAGACTTCAAGGTCTTGAGGTGTGAATATATTCATGAACTGCATACTATCCAAAAGTTCCTCTTTCCGCAATTACTACTCGCCTTGGTATACTGTCTCTATGAAATCTCTCGGCATTGATTTCGGTGAAAAAAGAATCGGCATCGCACTATCCGACGAAAGCAATCATTTTGCCTTTCCTGTAAGCGTACTCTCAAATACTTCTGCTGCACTCGACGAAATAGTAAACATCTGTAAGAAAGAGGGAGTGGGAAGAATTGTTATGGGGGAGTCAAAGGACTTCAAAGGCAATTTTAATCCGATAATGAAGACAGTGGTTCCATTTGCAGAAGACCTTAAAAAAAAGACAGGCCTCCCTTTCTTTTTTGAGCCGGAATTTCTTACTTCTCGCGAAGCTACGCACATTCAAGGAAACATAACACAGCTCGATGCTTCGGCTGCGGCTCTTATTCTTAAACATTTTTTAGACACGCACCATGATATCAATTGACGATTTCTCAAAGGTAGAAATTAAAATAGGAAAAATTTTATCCGCGGAAAAAGTTCCTGAAACAGATAAATTACTCCGTCTTTCTGTTGATTTTGGGGAGGGGTCTCCACGACAGGTTATTTCAGGCATTGCCGAGTTTGTTCCCGCCCCATCCACTCTTGTTGGAACATGCGCTCCCTTTGTAACTAACCTTGAAATACGTGTCATTCGAGAACTTGAAAGCCAGGCCATGATTTTGGCGGTAAAAACGGAAAGCGGAGGTTTCTCTCTCATCTCCTCTTCCCCCGACGTCGTGCCGGGAAGCAAGGTGAGTTAGCCGTGATTTTTGAGTGCTATAATAAAAAGGATGAAGAAAAAAGGTTTCTTTGATTTTTTCCCCGTGCCAGCAACGCTCGCAATTCCAGCGGTAGGACTCTCCTTATCCGATGATGCAATTCGCTTTGTTGAGTTGGAAAAAACCCCGACAAGTCTACGCCTTAAGCGATATGGCGAAAAAGTGCTTCCAGCGAGCGTTATTCGCTCGGGCCAGGTCGATGACCCACACACTCTCATTGAAATTCTCAAGGAATTCAAGAAACGTTTTAACTTAAATTTTGTATATACCACGCTGCCCGAAGAAAAAGCATATTTATTTCAGACGGAAATTCCTGCCATTGATCCAAAAGAGATTCACGAAACCATAGAGTTTAAAATAGAAGAAAATGTGCCACTCTCGCTTTCCGAAGTTGTATTTGACTACCGCGTTATTTCCAAAGACATTTCAAATTCTCTTGAGGTTGTGGTATGCGTTCTCCCCGGAAAGATGGCGAGGGTATACCTCGATGTACTCAAGAGCGCGGGACTTTCTCCACTGTCCCTTGAGATTGAGTCGCAAGCTATCGCTCGCGCGGTTGTAAAAGAGGGTAATGACAGCGGAGTGCTCGTGGTCAATATCAACCACTTTAAGACCGCATTTTCCATTGTCAGTCAGGGTATAGTGCATTTCTCTTCAACTATTCCCCGAGGAAGCGAATCGCTGTTTGGCGGCGCTCCAGCACAAGCTGCCAAAACCCTTTCTTCTGACGCTCGGGGCAAGGCCTATACGTCGCTTTCTTTCAATCAGGAAACCGCGCTTGTATTTACCGAGACGATTCAGAAATTTCTTTCATATTGGCAGGCATATCGGGGGAATTCGGACCAGACATCAATAGAGAGGATTATTATGTGCGGGGACCATGCTGCGGATGAAGACTTTGCAAATTTTTTGAGTTCTAAAAGCGGGATTTCCGTTGAAGTTGGAAATATTTGGACAAATGCGTTTACCTTTGAAGAGGAAATCCCAACTCTTCGCTCATCAGACTCGCTTAATTATGTCGCGGCCGCAGGCCTTGCTCTTTCATCACATGTTTAATCTTCTTCCCGACAGCGAAAAAAAGAAAGTATACGAGACCTACGCGACTCGCAGACTTCGCCTCGTCCTCTCTTTTCTTTTGGTAGGCAGCATTGTCGCAATTTTTCTCATAATCCCTTCAATTCTTGTATCTCGTACGAAAGAAGCTGAAGCACAAGAGCAAGTACATACCCTGCGCTCCTCGCTCTCACTTGCTGACGCGGATGAAGTCGGTAAAAATATCAGTCGTGCCCGAGAAGCTGTTGACATTCTCAAGGTGGATTTGACCTCTCCCGCTGTGCACGCCTTATTTCTCTCAATTATCAGTGAAAAGGGGAGTGATATAAAAATCACCGGGCTTCTCTATACCACAAGCGCCGACAAACAAAAAAATGCCATTTCCATTACGGGAATTGCGCGCACCCGCGATGCGCTTCTTGATTTCGCGAAACGCCTTGAGGCGGTGGAATCTTTTTCAAAGGTTACTCTTCCAATTTCTAATTTTACAAAAAACAAAGACATAAACTTTTCCATGGGGCTTTCCGGAAATTTTTAATATGAATCTCTCTATCCTAAAAAAGAAAAGCATTATTGTCTTCCTCATCCTCAATGTCGTGGCAGGGGGGATATATGCAGCGCTTTTCTTCTATGTGGAGTTTCTTGAAGAGAGAACCACAACCTTTATTTCTGAAGCCCAAGCGGATATAAAGAAAAGCGAAGCAGTATCTTCCATGAAAGCCATTTTACGCGATTCCGGAAGCGACCTTACGAAAATACAGTCCTACTTTGTATCGCCTGACGGAGTGGTCTCTTTGGTTGAGAGCTTAGAGTCACTCGGGGAGGTGAGCAGGGTCTCTCTCAATGTTGATTCTATCGGTATTGATACGGCACGTGTCAAGGACCCAAAAGCAACGTCTACCCCCGCAACTATCGCAACTGAAGTGTTACGCCTTAAAATCTCGACTTCGGGCGGATGGAAAGAAACCATGCATTTCCTCTCTCTGCTCGAAACGCTTCCTTTGCGCCTCTCTCTTGAGCGCTCAACCTTTTTGTTTGACATAGAATCAGAATCAGTTCTCCTCTTTAATCCGCCAAAAGGGACAAAACTGCCTTCTTCCCGCACATGGACGGGGACTTTTGAATTTATCGTATTTAAATTAAAAGGCGATGTTTAACAATATTACTTTACACTCACTGCTCAGTCGGATTCTTCCGAAAAGGAAAGCGACCTACAATAAAGGCCTCTTTCACCCAAATCGGGATTGGAAAATCATTCTCACTTCCTCTCT
>JBBTXU010000033.1:0-2465 GCA_038062155.1 Patescibacteria group bacterium
CTTTCTCTCCTTTCTTAGAATTGAGAATTCGCAGGAGATTAGGTAGCACCACTTCTTTTTGGTAACTACCTTCCTTTTCAAGATAATCCGTATACCATTCTGCCACGCCTCCCCATGAAGTATCTTTTTTATTTTTTCTGTGTTCCATGAACCGCAGTATCCTTATGCAACAGTATTAAAAATACCGCCATTTCTTGGAAGCCAATCAATGAGTTTCTTACGGTGCCGGTCAAGCGACCAGAGATTATTGTTCTTAAAAAGAGTCGCGTGCGCGGCTTGAAATTTCTTAAGGAGCGGAACAGAAGCACGTGGGAAACTCTCAGGTATGTTTGTATTGTAGGATTTCAAAAAATCCGAAAGAGGTATGAGTATCTCACTAACTTTCACTTCTGCCGGATACTTTTTCATTAACCCCAATAGTACCACAAAATATGCTAGGAATCAATCCTCTGATTTTCTTGCTCTATTATCTATTCAATTTCTAACGTTGGACCTACTTTTTCTTTGAGGCAGATTTCTTTTCAGATTTCTTGGTAACTTTTTTGACTTCATCAGATAAGGAGGTTTGGGGGCCTGCTTCTTTTACATCCTTAGCAGAAAGGAGCTTGTCGAGCTTTGTGTTTACAATTTCAAGTTGTCGTTTGAGTTCATCAATTCGTCTATCTTCGTTATGAGTTAGGGTTTGAGTAGGCGTGTGAGTAGGAGTGAACGGACGTGGAGCGCCATAGTTTTTTTTCTCAAAACTATCCGAGTGACCTCCGTGAGAACCACCTCCCGCCGGGTTCATCTTTTTGAAACAGTCATTGCAGAAGACAGGCTTCTTGCCGTTTGGACGAAACGGTACTTCACATGCTTTTCCGCAGTTAGCACATACTGCTTGAAACATTTCACTGGGGCGTCCTCCAAAGCCTCCCCCGCGACCCTTGAATCCTCCTCTACCACCACCAAAACCACCTCCGCCAAAAGGTCTTTTACCGAACCCGCCTCCGCCACCCCCGCCTCTATCGCCGCCGAAGCGGTCGTTTTTCTTAAAATCGTTCATAATTTGAGTTTATTACTATTGGGGTACACTCTACTTCTTCCAAACATATTTGGCTAGTCGCCATCCATATTTTGCGCCAACTAGGAGCACGAAGAGGTATATGAGGTAGGGCAGAGTGATGAAGATTAGAGCTATGAGATTAATTGTTGCACTCTGGAGGCTTTGGTTAATAGAGTTAACAAAATCCTTGATGGTTGTTTTCCACGAGTCTTTGATATTTTCTACATCAACGAATCTGTTCTCGTAAACGCTTACATTGAAGTACGTGTAAAGAAGTCGGTCTAACTGTTCAGCTTTTGCTCTTGAGAGATAATCAAGTTGTGTATTGATATTAATACGTTCCTGCGTAAGGCGCTCTATTATTTGAATTTTGCTATCAATGATTTTTGCGAGGCTTTCTACGTCCTGGGTTCGTATGGCAAGCGCAGTTATCTCATCATAAGCATCAATCGCGCTTTTAAGAGTTTGGTCAATGGACGCGCGCTTCTTTTCCAATATTTCAGTCTCGTTCGTAAAGTCATCCAGCTGTCGCTTGATGGTGTAGGTATTTTCTGAAAGCTCTTTCGGGTCAAGGTTCTTTACAAAAACGAGAATCTCCGCTACACGAGCATGTTCAACCTTGAAACTGTAATAGCAGCTGGTATCCGACTCATTGGCACTTTCAAATATCACATACTTGAACTTTTTAAGAGAAGTTACAGAGGAGCAGGTGCTCTCGCGGTTTTGGGTTTCAATGATGGCGCTGTATTCTGTTACCTCAAAATCTTCAGCGTTGTTGCCAGTAGTGCCTCCTTGAGGAGGGAAAATAGGAGCGATATTGCGAACTGAGAGAGATGCGGGCATTCCTCCTCTTGTGAAGGTGTTTACCTCTTCCATCATGACCTCTCCGTAATAGCCATCCGATGCATCGTAAGAAGTAACGCCCGTCATAGGCATTTGTGACACGCCGCCCAATCCCTCTTTCATCATCCTGAAACTCGGGTTAAGTACAGAACCCACAAGAGTCAAAACAAAAGTGATAACGACAAAACCCGCGAGTATCACAAGAGCTGCTTTTAATATATTTACCGGCGTAAACTTAAAATTTGAAATGAAATTCATATGGGAAAATTATAGCATCTTTCTATTATTGTGCCTCTGATTTCTCTCCGTAATATGTCAAAAGTGCCTTGATACCCAAGAGGTTTCGCTCCCACTCAATAGCCTCATGAGTTTTAAGCTCCACCGTAATTGCTGGAATCTTAATTGATGCGAGCCATCCTTCAGCGTCCCCTGTAATCTCGTAAGAATCAAACGATTTGACCGACTGATACCCTGAAGCTTTTGAGTAAGCATTCATAATGTCGAGTGTTTCCGGAAGAATGCCCTTCTCGCACTCTGATGCGTACACCGCATTGGCTTGACTGTGCCAGAAGATAACGGC
>JBBTXU010000034.1:0-2278 GCA_038062155.1 Patescibacteria group bacterium
TTGAAGGCCGTGGAACTGTCGCAACGGGAAGAATTGAAAGAGGGACGGTCAAAGTCGGCGAAGAAATCGAAATTGTCGGTCTCAAGCCCACCAGCAAGACAACCGTCACTGGAATCGAAATGTTCAACAAGTCTCTTCAAGAGGGTATGGCCGGAGACAATGCCGGAATTCTCTTGCGGGGTCTTAAGAAAGAAGATGTCCACCGTGGACAAGTCTTGGCAAAAACAGGTTCGGTCACTCCTCACACGGAATTTGACTGTGAAATCTATGTTCTCAAGAAAGAGGAAGGAGGCCGTCACACACCATTCTTCACCGGTTACAAACCACAGTTCTACATCAGAACAACTGATGTAACTGGAGACGTTTTCTTGCCGGAAGGTGCAGAAATGGTTATGCCGGGAGATACCGTAAAACTTAAAGTTAAACTTGTTGCGCCTATAGCTCTTGAAGAGCAACAGCGTTTCGCAATTCGCGAAGGAGGTAAAACTGTCGGTGCGGGAGTGGTAACCAAGATTATTGCCTAAACATCTATGGTAACCAAGGTAGCGAAAGCCACAAAAGAGAAGGCACCCGCGAAGGGGAAAAAGGCACCCGCGAAGGAAAAGAAAGCGGCTCTCGTTCAGCGCTTGCGCATTCGAGTAAGTGCTTATGAATATAAAATTCTTGACCTCTCGGTCAAGCAAATCATAGACACCGCTCTGCGCTACGACGCGGAAGTCAAAGGCCCCATTCCTCTTCCGACGGAGATAAAGAAATACACCGTCAATCGCTCAACATTCGTTCATAAAAACGCGCGAGAACAGTTTGAGATGCGGGTCCATCGCAGGTTAATTGATATCGTAAACCCGAATCAAAAACTGATTGAATCTTTGACGAATTTGAGCTTGCCATCGGGTGTGAGCATTGACGTTAAGATGATTTGATGAGCGTAGCTCTGCGAGCCGCATTCTCTTCATTGGTGATTGGACAAAAAGACGGAAATAAGTAGGATACAATCCTTAATTGTGATGAAGTTTATTCTAGGGAAAAAAGTAATAATGACACAGACCTTCTCGGAAGACGGCAGGGTACACCCAGTTACTCTTGTTGAGGCCGGACCTCTTTTTGTTACTCAAGTCAAAACTCCTGAAAAAGACGGATATAGCGCAGTTCAAGTTGGTTTCGGCACCCGTAAGGAAAAAACCCTCAACAAGGCTCAAAAAGGGCACTTCAAAGGAGCAGGACCCTTTATGCATCTTGGAGAATTTCGCACTAATGCTGACTCACCTCTTAAGGTTGGAGACCAAATCAATGTTTCTGTGTTCTCTCAGGGTGACTCTGTAGCCGTTTCAGGAATTTCAAAAGGAAAAGGATTCCAAGGCGGAGTGAAACGGCACGGTTTCCATGGTGGTCCTCGCACTCACGGACAAAAACACTCGGAGCGTGAGCCGGGCTCCATCGGCGGCGGTCTTCGCACCCGCGTTCCTAAAGGCATGCGCATGGCAGGCCGTATGGGAGGGGACAGAATCACTGTTAAGAATCTAAAGATTGTTAACATCGACTCGGACAAAAATCTTCTCTATATTGAAGGCGCGGTTCCAGGAAGAAAAGGGACCGTGCTTGAAATTAAAGGCTAATATGGAATCCCGTTGAGAGCACGCGGTCAGGGGATAAAAAACTAGGAGTATGGTAACAAGTCAAACAAAAAAGAATAACGAGGTAAAACAGGGAAACGGACAACCGCGACCTGCTCTCAACGGGATGGAACAGGTAATTTACAACCAAAAAGGAAAAGAAGTGGGGAAAATTGCCTTGCCGGAGAAGGTTTTTGGTGTTGCCTGGAACGCTGACCTCATTCATCAAGTGGTTACTTCAATGCAGTCAAACGCGCGTTCTCCAATTGCACATACGAAAGGCCGAGGAGAGGTCCGCGGTGGAGGCAGAAAGCCGTGGAAGCAAAAAGGCACCGGTCGCGCGCGACACGGCTCCATCCGCTCTCCACTATGGAAAGGTGGAGGTGTTACTCATGGACCTAAAAAGGATGAGAATTACTCAAAGAGTATTCCCCGAGGCATGAAGACAAAAGCGCTTTTCGCTGTCCTTTCACGGAAGGCCAAAGATGGCGAACTTGTTCTTGTTGACTCCCTGTCTCTTTCTCCTAAAACAAAAGAAGCAAAAGAAATTCTCTCTTCTCTTTCGTCAATCAAGTCGCTTAAAGGGGTAGGAAAAGGAAGATCATCTGCCTACATCGCACTTACCGAAAAAAAGATTGATGCAAAAGAAAGACTTCAAGGTCCTC
>JBBTXU010000035.1:0-9793 GCA_038062155.1 Patescibacteria group bacterium
ACACTTCTTTCCCCCGTCCGCCATCAATGAGCATTTGATTGCCATTGGGAGCTTCAATAAAAATCGCGTCTCCTTGGCCGATATCTAGAAATGCAACAGTAAGTGGTTTCTCGCTTGCTTGCGCACTCCAAATAAAAACATTTGCGGAGAAAAGAATGCCAAGCACTACAAGGCGCAAGAGAAAATTTTTCCACAGATTCATGGAGTAAATTATACAGAAAAAACCCTCCGCCTAAAGCGGAGGGTTTTATATTTTTTAAGCGCACTCGGGAAGAAGTAACTTGCGCCGATCCTCATCGGGCGACCGCTTGAACCATATCGGCCAATTATTCTCGTCATAGAGAATAATCTTGCGATTACATGTCAGCGGTATGCGAACCTTGTCGCCGACCCCCACAAAAGTGCACCCGGCAACATTGTTTGTGCATACCTTAAGTTTCCAGCGACGATCTTGGCACCCAAATCCAAGTATCGCACCGTCTCCTTCGTCATATACGATAAGATACTTCACTGAACGTGACATCCTTTGATACGCATTACCAACCTGCGTACCCGTCAACATGATGGCACCCACAACCAAAAACGCCATAAAACGTGATTTCATATTATTCCTCCTAAAGAATCGGGTTATAAAGACCAGGAACTCTGTTTGCTAGACTACCCTTCCGTGCTCCCCTGTCAATCAAGACGTGGAGTTGATAAACTAGAAGAAATAAACGCCATGCACACATACTCGCCACAAAAATTCAATATCCCCACCATTTCCGGAATTTCTCAAAAACAACTTGATGTCCATCTCTCCCTCTATGAAGGGTATGTGAAGCATGTGAATCTCATTCGGGAGAAAATTGCCGACTTGAAAGCGGACGAAGAAAAAAATTCATTTTTAATTTCCGAACTGCGTCGAAGATTCTCCTTTGAATTTGACGGCATGCGCATGCACGAATACTACTTTGAATCGTTTGAAGGTGGAAAAAATGAAATCAATTCGGGCGGAACTCTTTTGAAAGAACTTTCCGAAAAATATACTGACTGGGATGGATTTTTAAAGCATTTCAAATCAGTCGGTATGACACGAGGTATTGGTTGGACAATTCTTTACTACGACCCAAGGGGTAAAACATTCCACATCGTCTGGGTTACTGACCATGAATTAGGTCAACTTGCCGGACTGCCTATCATACTTGCGATGGACATGTGGGAACACGCCTATATGGTGGACTATGTGCCGCTAGAGAAGAAAAATTACATTGAAGCTTTTCTTTCAAATGTAAATTGGAAAACATCTGAAGAACGTTTTAAGAAAGCGATATAGTACCCTTCCCGCCTTCTCGGCGGGAATTTTTTGTAAAGAAGAACACAAATACAGCAAGAAAAAGATAGGCAATCACAAGTCCAATTGGCGAAAGAGTGGCATTGAGCACGGGAAAAGCAGCGAATACCTTTACCACAAAAAGGACATATGAAAGGAGGAGTGAAAGAGGAAATGCAAAAAGAGAGAAGGCAAGAAAACCAAGAAAACCAAACACTCCAAGAAAGAATGATAAGAGCATTATGAAAGGAATAGTGGGGAGAATAAGAAGGTTGGCAGGAAGTGAAACTAACGAGACGCTACCTCCTTCAAATAAAAGAAGTGGGAGCACAAAGAGCTGTGTGGAGAGAGTTGCAGCTGCAATTTCGCGAATTCCGAATCGAGAAGAGACAAAAGAGAGATGTTGGGATATCGCGGGTGAGAGGAGGATGAGTCCGAGGGTTGCGAGAAAAGAAAGCTCAAATGAGGGGTCAAACAAAACAATAAGAGGATTATTAAGCGCCATAAAGAACACAGTAACAAATAATGCGCGCGTGATATCACTTTTTCTGTGAAAAAACTGTCCTAGAAGGGCAATGAGTGCCATCGCCGAAGCACGAACAACAGTCGCCCCAGCACCCACAAACAACACGAAGAGAATAATTGATACTGCTCCTAAAGACAAAGCGACAGTGCGAGAGAGAAAAAGCAGTAATATGCCAATGACCGACACGGCAATTATCGTTACATTGTATCCCGAAAGTGCGACAATATGAATGACACTGACAGAGCGCAGTTGCTCTGTAAGCTCCTTGCCAAGCGGGCCTTTGATGCCCAAAAGAATTCCAGCAGATAAAGAGGCATGCGGTTCGGGAAGCGCGCGCTTTATGTGGTCAACGAACGTGTGTTTAAGCGGGAAAAGTAATTGCAAAACCGGATTGCCTTTGCCTTGTGAAATCAGATTCACTTCAGGGTTGGCAATTTCGTAAAAAATGCCATCTTTGGCAAGAAACATCGGATAATTGAACCGCCCCTCCCCTTCAAATGGGCGTTTTAGCGTACCTTCCACTTTAACTTCGTCACCGTAGCTGAATTTTTCAAAAACTGGCACACGGAAAAATAATTTTGGGCGGGGTTCTTGGAGCTTTGTGCCAGAAAAGGTGTTGGGAAGTATAACAACTTGAGTTGTTGTTTCTTTTTCTTCAGGGTCGCGTACCACCACTCCCGAAACAGAGACTCTTTCTCCAATATAATCGCCGAACGGGTCGGAAAATTGTAGTGCACTATTCGCGCGAATACTTCCTAGCCCAAAAGAGATAAGAAAAATGGCAAAAACTGTGGGGATACGGCTTGCTGTTTTGTTTTTCCATAGAAAAAATGCGTAGAGAAGAAGTATTGTTCCGAGAAGGAAAGAAAGTGGCGCAAAAGAGAAAGTATCAAAAAGAGAGCGCAAAGCGATACCTCCAAGAAACCCGGATGAAAAAGTAAAAATAAATACACCCATTGAAACGTTATTTTGAAAATTCTTTTACAATAAGCGCTTCATCTTCCCGATTGAAGGACTTCTTAAAACGGGCGCCGGAGATGCCTTTTACTCGCGCTTCGCATTCTTTCCAGGTTTTGTGCAGTTGCACTTTTCCTTTTATAACACTTATATAGGAGTAGGCGGGAACAGAACTTCGTGAACGGTCTTTTTTTCGTTTTGTACTTTTTTGAGCATTGGGAGAAATATCAAGAATATCTAAAAAGTAATTCTCTTTGGGACCAATAAAAAGAGTGGTGTTTTTGCCGGAGGCAAAACTGGAAGCAATCACATCAGCTCGCTCGTTGCCATGTATTCCGCTGTGCCCTGCCACATGCACCCATTTCACCTCTTTCTTTTTTCCCACTTCCGAAATAAGTTTTTTCCAAAGCAATTGGTTTTCCACAGGCTTTTTTGCTTTCGTTCTCCATCCACTTTCCTCCCATAAGGAGACCCATTCACTAATCCCACGAATAACATAACGCGAATCGCTATGAATAGTGACGTTCCAAGAAGTAATTGCATGAAGCGCTCCAATTGCCGCAGTAAGTTCCATGGCATTGTTTGTAACATTGAGAGCTCTTCCGCCAATCTCTTTCACTTTCCCCCCTTCGAGAATTACAGCGCCCCATCCACCTCGGCCAGGATTGCCGAGTGAGGCTCCGTCGCAAAATGCAATCGCTTCTTTCATAATGAAGACAAGTATAGCAAAGAGTATGAAAAGAAAATCCACCAACATTATGTTGGTGGATTTTTTCGATTATGAAACATTGTTTACGCCGCTATTTCGTTCCTTTTCTTCCCCCGAAAAAGAATTTTTCCGTGAGAACCTTCGGTCTGAACGATCCAGATTTGAAACCACCTGGCTGCGCTTTCCTCCGAAATCTTGCGACGAGAGGCCACACGCTGTAGAGCAATTTCTTTTGCACAGTGATCGTAGACATTGGGTACTTGTGCGCCAGGAACTTCCTCGAAGTCCTCAAGGTTTAGAACGTGGGTTCCGGGACATATGATGACACAAGCGGACAATCTAGCTCTTTCGCTCAATATCAATGAGTTCATAATCTATCTCCTTTTGGTTGAGTCTTTTGATTGTAAACAATTATCCAGCGTGGATTATACCTTGTTTTTAGCTAAAAGTCAAGAGATTGGGAGGACATCTACAATACGCAATCGCAATTCAGGAAATCCGCGAAATACTGATTTTTCAACATGACCCACGACATTGGCGCGCATTCCCGACAAAGGAGGGAACGAAAGATCGTCAAGAGAAGTAAAGAAGCTTATCCCGGAAATCTGTTTCCCTTTTCCGTCGCTTAAACTCAAAGAGAGGTGAACTTTTTCTTTTTTGCCGAAGTGTTTTACTTCTTCAATATGCACGTTTTCAAAAAGAAAAAGAGGTTTCGGATTTTCAAGTCCGAACGGCGAGAGAAGGTCAATCATTTTGTAGAGTCCCCAATCAATGTCCCCAAGTAAGAGACGCGCGTCAATAATGGGTGTTGGTTTTGAAAGACTTTCTTCGCTCAAAGCCGCGTGCGCTTTTAATAATTCGCTCTCGATAATATGGATACCGTCGGCGGACACGGTAAACCCTCCGGCAAGACGGTGTCCGCCAAACCGCGTGAATACGTTTTTTGTGCTATCCATAAGCACAACGACATTTATATTTCCATCGGAGCGGCACGAGCCGCGAATAATTTCGTTTTCTTCCCTCCCCCACAAAAATACTGGAACATTTTCTTCTTCAGAAATTTTTGTGGCAACAAGACCCAACAAAGAAGGTTTCCAAGAGGGGCTTCCCATAACAATAATTTTTCGCTTTAGGGTTTCATGTTTCATTCGCTCATTAATTTCCTTCACAGTAACCGCCACAACTCCTTTGCGCTTTTCATTGAGGTCGTGAAGAAGGTCCGCTTGTCCTTGTGCGACTAGTTCGTCAGTGGTTGAGAGAAGTGTGAACGCGTCATAAGGATTGCCCATTCGAGACGCGGCGTTAATTCGGGGAGTGAGCATAAACGTCACATCTTCTTCCGAGAGATGCGCTTGCGAAAGTTTTATTTTTCGAAGAAGTGCGCGCAGGCCCGGACGGGGTGAACGGCGAAGGACAGTTAATCCGTAGCGAGCAAACGCTCGGTTTTCTCCAATCAAAGGTACGACGTCGGAGAGAGTTGCAAGCGCCACCATATCAAGCGACCATTTTTCAATTCCCTTAGGAAGGCTGAAGTTGTTTTTCAAAAATAGTCCCTGAATAAGCTTAAACACGGTTCCCGCCCCACAAAGCATTTTTTCAGGGTACGAACAACCATCTTGCTTGGTGTTGAGAATTGCAAACGCGGGGGGCAAAGCATGCGAGGGAAGATGGTGGTCAGCAACAATCACATCAATTCCATTTTTTTTGGCAAGAGTGAGAGCTTCGGCGTCATTCGTTCCACAATCAATTGTGATAATGACCGAGACCTTTTCTTTTTTAAGCGACTTTATCGCTTGAAGGTGGACACCGTATCCTTCATCTCCTCTATGAGGAATATAGACAGAAAAATTTTCATATTTGATGCGCTTAAAAAAATCGGAAAGAATTACTGCCCCAGGAATCCCATCAGCATCATAGTCGCTGTAGACCGCTATGCGCTCACCGCGCGAAATCCCTAAGAGAATCCTTTGCACCGCTTCTTCCATCCCTTTCATAAGGAATGGGTCATGTACATCGCGCTCATAGGAGGGATTGAGGAACCGCTCTGCGATATCAAGGTCTTTTATTCCGCGACGAGAAAGAAGGATTTGCAGAAGTGGAGAGAGCGACGAGAGTTCCGGAGAGTGTCCTTGATAGACGGTATAATTCTTCATCGCAGCTTAGTGTATCATGAATACATGAACACATGCGTTTTTTGCTCGATAATAAAAAAGGAAATCCTCGCGAGGATTGTCTATGAGACCGATGAAATACTGGCATTCCTTGACCATCACCCCAATAATCCCGGACACGTACTGGTTATCCCAAAACTCCACTATGAAAATATCTATAATACCCCCGAGGAGGTACTCCACCCTCTTATTTCTGGCGTAAAACGCGTGTCAGTTGCCGTAAAAGCGGGAGTGAATGCCGAAGGGGTGAATATAAGTGTAAATAATGAAAAAGCTGCGGGACAATTGGTATTCCATGTCCACTTTCATATCATCCCTCGTTTTTCCAAAGACGGTCTTGGACCTTGGCCGGGGAAAAGGGTACCAGAAGAAAAAATGGACGAGGTCGCGAAACATATTCGCGAAAAACTTATCTAGAGAGCGCCTCTATCCCCGGAAGAGTCTCCTTGGCGAGAAAGTCGAGCATTGCGCCACCGCCCGTTGAGATAAAGCTAAATTTCTCCTGCAAACTAAGAGATGCGATTGAAGCAATGGTATCTCCTCCTCCGACAACGGAATGAACGCCGCTTTCGGCAATTGCTTGCGCAAATAATTTTGTACTTTCCGTGAATCCTTTTTCATATATGCCAAATGGGCCATTCCAGAGAATTGTTTTTGACTTTGCAAGATGGACCTTCAGGGTTTCAATTGTTTTTGGACCGCAGTCAACAATAACATCGTCAGCTGTAATTTTCTCCGGAGACACAATGCTTGTTGAACCGTCGTTTAGAACCACAACATCTTGAGGTATAAGTAGTTTAGGATTTGAAAGCAGTTTTTCTTCATTAAAATGCCCTTCGGTGTAGAGAGATTTTCCGATGGAAAGTTCTTTTTTCTTAAATAAATTGTTTGCTAACGCACCGCCGACAAATACAAAGTCTGCAATTGAAAGAAATTTTTCTATGAGAGGGAGTTTAGTGTCAAACTTGGCACCGCACAACACAACAAGAAATGGATGTGCTGGAGTAAAAAGTGCCTGTAGATTTTTTACCTCGCTTTCAAACCGAAAGCCTGCATATGAAGGCAAAAGTTTCGGTACGGAAACAATTGACGCGTGTTCTCGATGGGAGACCGAAAATGCTTCATTAACATAGATGTCTCCGAATGCCGCGAGTGTCTGCGCAAATTTTGGGGCATTTTTTTTCTCTCCGGGGTTAAGACGCAGGTTCTCGCATAACACAACAGAGCCGGGAGGGACACTTTCAAGAAAACTTGGGTCGGAGTAATTTTTCACAAAAGTGACAACTCCAAACAAAGGCTCAAGATACTTTGCGACAGGAACAAGTGTCCCTCCTTCTCCTTCAAAGTGGCTGATAAGAATAACTTTCGCTCCTGCTTTTCGTAGAAATTCAATGGTGGGAAGAGTTTCTCTAATGCGAAAATCATCAACCACTTTTCCTTCTGCGACAGGGACATTGAAATCAACGCGGACAAGAACACGTTGTCCTGCAAACGAGGAGATACTTGAGAGTGGCTTCATAGGGAGCGGTCAACCGCAGAGATAACGTCCGTAAAGCCCCTCTCTAAACTTTGCCTCCCCATGAGAAGTCCTTGGACATTCCCCTTTTTAATTATGTCTCCTGCGTTTTTCGGGCTTACCGATCCGCCATAAAGAATCGGAAATTTCATCGCTTCATTGTATCCGTACATATCTGAAAGAACCTTTCGTATAAAGAGCGCGGTCTCCTCAATAAGGCTACTCGAGAGTGCTTGGAAATTTGCTTTTCCAATAGTCCACACGGGTTCATAAGCAATAATAATGGACGAGAGGTGTTTTTTTTGTATTTTTCCGAGAGATGCTTGAATCTGGAGAAAGAGAGATTGCAAATATTTTCCGTGGGCGTCTCTTTCTTTCTCCCCAACACATACAATGACTTGGAATCCATTGATTAATGCTGCTTTTATTTTTTTACTCACCTGTTCGTCGGTTTCGCCCATGGCTCGCCTCTCCGAGTGGCCGATAATGGCGTAACGGGCGCCAGTTCCATATGCCATTGTGGGACTTATTTCTCCGGTGAATGAACCGCTTTCTTCCCAAAAGAGATCTTGAACGCCTAGTGAGATGCCGTGAGCAATTTTTTGCAACGTGGAGAGGTATATAAACGGAGGACACACAATAACCTCAGTGTGTTTGGCCACAAGAGCGCTTGAGCGAGTATTAAGAAAAATCTTTTTCGCCCACTCCTCATTTTCCGGATTCATCTTCCAGTTCGCGACAATAATGTATTTCTGTTTTTTCATCCCGTTATTATACAGTGCGGTTAAATCTCTCTCCAGGAAATAATTGAATACTGGCTGGAAGTGAGCGGAAATGACGGAGGAGGGGCGTAAAGGAGGTTTCCATCATACGTAATGTTTCGTGTTATATAGCCGGTCCCGTCAGTGTATGCAAATCCATAACGCTGGTTTGAAGCTATCATCCCAAAAAGGATTATTGAATTCCTCGTGTGATAGGGAGAACAGCGATTCTGCCCTCCGCCCGGGGCGCGATAATAAAACCTTCCCACTCTTCCGTTTTGGGCGACAAGAGCAGCGTCAATGCGCAAATCAGTGTCGGAAACCATGCCGACATTTATATTGCGTTGAGCAATAAGAGAGATAACATCAAGGCCTGTGTAGTCCGTATAGAGGAGGTCGTTGTTGAATGTAATGTCTCGTCGCTGTGAAGGGTCGTCGGGAAATCTTCCCGCAGCAATGGTCAAGCGGGCAGTATTTATTTGTCCTTCAATCCACAAATGGTCTTCAACAAAAATTATTCCATTTGCAGGATTAGCATAATTGGCCAAAAATTGATCTCCTCCCACCGCTATACTCCATGTTCCCCAGTTTGTTTGAGTTGAGGAACAATTACTCGGCGTGGCTGTCAGTGAATTTACCCTATAGATATCAAACGTGTCATTAGTTTTAAGGAGGATTCGGTACCCTTGTGCGCCGGATGCGGCAAAATAGCGTCCTGCCGCCTGAGCCAATGCCTTCATATTAGAGAGATCACTCGTAATACCCACAAAATCAACGGGAGCAATCGGATATTGTCTTCCCGCTTCAAAAACATCTGGTCGGGCAGGGGGGACAGTATTGGGAGCCGGGTCATCGGGGTTCACACAGGTGTGCACCCCCCAGGAATTGCCTGTGCATGCGTCGCCGTCGGTATCGGTATAGGTGTTCTGCGAACTTGAGACAATATTGTGCGCTAACCCGTCAAAACGAATCCCTCCATTTGAGTGAATAGGGCCAGACACTTCAGTGCCTGCTCCAAAACGCATTGCCGCATTCGCAACAACCGCATACTGCGCAAGCGACGGTATTGCAAGACGGGCTTCGAGCGTGCGTGATACGGCGATAGGAGAAGTAATATTTCCTTTAGACAGCACAGTGACTAGTGTTGAGCCAATGGCGGGTGGGGTGATAGTTAAAATAAACTGCCCGATGAGATTTCCGTCTTTATCGTAGAAGTCGTGGGCATAGGGGCCTGGAGCTCCGGTACCATCCTGGAAATCACTCGGTGCATGAGCGAGATGCCATCGGTAGTAATCAACACCCGCTTCGGCAATTTGGAATGCCTGCTCGCGAAACGTGAGGTATTTGATGCTCTTCATCAGTTGAGATGACCACGACACAAAAGCAGTCGTTATGATAAGGGCAATTGACGCATATACAATCGTATTTAGGAGAATGTAACCGCGTTGTGCTTTAAGGTTTCTCATAGGTTGTTTTTAAGGTTGCGGAAGGAAATTTGAGTGGTATAGGTCCGAGAAATTGGAGACTTGTTGGGGTCACTGTCAATTATGACGCTAATTTTTACCAATCGCACAGAGAGTACCGGCACGGGAGATGCAAGTGCGGCGGTTGTACCGTCATAGTTGGTATCGTAGTAATCAAAAATGTTTTGCCCCACATTGCGCACTCCAACAATGAGAATAGTAATTACTTCGTTCCCACTTATGTATTGAAGGGGGTTGCCTGTCGGCTTGATCACGCCTTTTCTCAATTCGGTCCCTGAGAGAAAATAGCGGATAAGTTCTTTTAGACCATCATTATCAACATCGCTGTAAAAACTAAGTGTTTGGGGAAGGACTTGG
>JBBTXU010000036.1:0-4272 GCA_038062155.1 Patescibacteria group bacterium
CTTTACTACGTAGGGATGCGCTAGGCTTCTAAAAATTTCTCGTAGTGCCGCTGGAGACACTTCATGCGCGCGCAGAAACACATATTGCGGAGTTTTCAAACCTTCCCTTTCAAAAACTTGTTTTGAAAGAAACTTATTCATTCCGACTGCGGACGCGAAAGACCCCGACCCCGTATACGGAACATGCAGAGATTCAAGGAGGAACTGCACCTTTCCATCTTCGCCATATGAGCCATGGAGCGCATTGAATACGACATCAACTTTTCTCAAAATTTTCTCCGGTGGGCGAGCTAAACCGTAGCTGTGCCATACTCCATCTTGAGATATGAATATATCGTGGCCAATATACTTTTCCGGTAAATGCTGCAAGACGCTCCCACCGGTAGTTAAAGAGACATCATATTCGCTCGATGGCCCGCCTCGGAGCACCCCCACGACTATTTTCGACATCTATGCATTGTAACAAACAAAAAACTCATCTTAGAGATGGGTTTGTAAAAGGATGGTGCGGTAAGCGCCCTCGAAACATGCCGGAGATAATCCGACTTGCATGGGCATGCGGTGTGCTACGGGCACACCAAGGGAGTGTGGAGGTACCCACTCTCACCATTGAACGCTTCACCGCACCCGTGACTTGTGAAAAAGAACTTTACACCACCAATGTAGCCTGAAATAGATTAAATGTCAAGAGGCAAAAGAAGCATCTCTTAAACGCCTATGAAAAGCTATAGCGAAGCGGTGAGCTTCGGCATTGGCGAGTAAAATCTCCTTTTTAAGCGAGTTGGCATAGTGTGTGTCGCCTAAAATTTCTCGGGGCTTATGTCTGTCGTCTTTAACCACACTTACTACAGCAATTGTGAGTCGTGAGAGTGAGAGCACATCGCGCATGGCATTAAGCTGGGCTTCTCCCCCGTCTACAACGATGAGTGTCGGATAATCCCACTCCAAGTGAAGAAGGCGGCGTGAAAGAATTTCTTTGAGTGCTCCAACATCCCCTCCTTTTTTTGATTGTATTTTAAATTTTCGATATTCGGATTTTTGAAGAACCCCTTTTTCAAGTACTACCATGACTCCAACAACGGAAGTACCTGAGATATGGGCGATATCATAGGACTCAATACGAGATAATCCATCTCTTTTAACTTCTTCGCTTTTAATAAGCGCAATATCCTGAATATGGCGAAGTGCAAAGAGAGTGCGCTTTATCTTCCCCGCTTCTTCAAACCTTTCCTGTCGAGCGAGTATATTCATTTCTCGTTCTAGATTTCGTATAAGGCCATTTTTGTTGCCGTCGAGAAACGTGGCGATATTGCGAATATTTTTTGCGTAGTCGGATTTCAAAATAGCGCCAGTACATACCCCTGGACACAGACCGATTTGAGCATTGAAACAGGGTTTGCCCGCTACAATTTCCTTACTGTTCTTAGGAATAAAAGGTGGAGAAGATTTATCACTTTTTCTCAATACGTTTGCGACTCGCAAGGTTTGTTGGGAAATTGAGGCGGGCGAGCATTTATCTCTGAACGGAAAGATTTTTCTGATTACTTTAAGCGCGTCTTTGAGAGCGGCTCCGTGGGGAAAAGGACCAAAGACTTTTTTGTAAGACTGCCTTCCTTGCCGTACTGCTTCTCTTTGCCGAACTAAGAGAACTCTCGGAAATTCCTCTTTGGTAATAACAATATGGTTGAAACTCTTATCGTCTTTCTCTTTACTGTTATACGCGGGCTGGTGAGTCTTTATAAGGCGCGTTTCAAGCAAGAGTGCTTCTAACACTGAATCGGTGGGAATTGTGCGGAGGCCTTTTGCACGAGACACCATGCGTACGATAAGAGGGCTCCGAACAGATGCGAGATCTTTGCTAAAATAGCTCTTCACCCGGTCGTGAAGCGATGTCGCCTTCCCGATGTAGAGAATTTTTCTCCCTTCGGTAAAGAGATACACGCCTGGAGAGTTGGGGATATTCTTTTTTTTAAATTGCTCAAGGGTCATTTTCTTCGCAACACTTTTTTAAGATACTGTCCGGTGTAAGACTTGGCCGAGCTGGCAACTTGCTCCGGAGTGCCTCGGGCTACCACCGTCCCACCCTTCTCTCCTCCACCCGGTCCAAAATCAATAATAAAATCAGAACTTTTTATCAAATCCATGTTGTGCTCTATGACAAGAACTGTATTCCCTTTTTCAACAAGTCTTTGGAGAATTTCTATAAGCTTATGAACATCTTCGTAGTGAAGTCCAACTGTCGGCTCGTCCAGAAGGTATATAGTTTTTGTGAGGTGTGGACGGTAGAGCTCTGATGCAATTTTAACCCGTTGCGCTTCCCCACCTGAGAGAGTTGTTGCTGGCTGACCCAAGATTAAGTATCCTAACCCCACTTCATTGAGCGTACTTAACCTGTCGGCAATTGCCGGAATGTCTTCAAAAAACTCAAGACTTTCTTCAACAGTCATTTCAAGCACATCGTACACGCTCTTCCCCTTGTATTTGACATCAAGAGTCTCTTTCATAAAACGTTTTCCTCGGCATACATCGCAGGTGACATAGACGGTGGGAAGGAAGTGCATTTCAACGGCAATCGTTCCCGCACCTTGGCAGGCTTCGCAACGGCCACCGGATACATTGAAAGAAAAACGTCCCCGGCCCCAGCCACGCACACGCGCATCAGGCGTTTCAGCAAACAAATCGCGAATAAAATTAAATGTTCCCGTATACGTAACCGGGTTTGAGCGCGGAGTACGACCAATGGGGGATTGGTCTATGAGAATCGCCCGGCCAAGATATTCACTTCCGGAAAAAGAAGCACAGTTAAAAACCTCATTACTTCGGTACCGACGCTTAAATCGTGCCTGGAGATTTTTGTAGAGGATTTCATAGAGAAATGATGACTTCCCGGAACCGGACACGCCGGTAATTGTTGAAAATTTTCCTATTGGAACATCGATGTTGAGATTCTTGATATTAAATATTTTTCCGCCAACAACAGAAAGTTTCCCCTTATCCGTGGCACGGCGCTTCACAGGAATTTCAATTTGTTTTTCACCCCGCAGATACGAGAGTGTGAGCGATTTGCCTTCAACAGGAGGAGTTTTGGCAGTTAAGAGCTCATCTAAATATCCGGCCACAACAATCTTTCCCCCATGCACTCCCGCGCCCGGACCAATATCAACAATGTAGTCGGAAGAGTAAATCGTGTCTTCATCATGCTCCACCACGATAATCGTATTTCCCAAATCCCGAAGGCCATGGAGGGTTTTAATGAGACGGTCATTGTCGCGCTGGTGAAGGCCGATGGTAGGTTCGTCAAGCACATAAAGTGCGCCAACAAGACCAGAGCCTAATTGCGAAGCAAGACGGATACGCTGTGCTTCCCCGCCCGAGAGTGTGTGGGCTCGGCGGTTGAGAGAAAGGTATTCAATACCGACATTTAACATAAAGCGCAGGCGCGATTCTATTTCTTTAATGACAACCTTTGAAATATCTCTATCTCTTTCGGAGAGTTTAAGATTATCGAAAAAGTCCGCGGCATCTTGAATTGAAAAGCTAGTCACATCAAGAATGCTTTTGCCACCAACAAGTACGCGAAGCGCTTCTTCGCGCAAACGCGCGCCAAGGCATTTTTCACACGGTTCTTCGCCGAAAAAGTGTTTTGTTCCTAAGCCATTGCAGACATCGCACGCGCCATAGGGCGAATTAAAAGAAAAGAGACGCGGCTCTATTTCCATGTATGAATAGCCGTCATTGGGACAGGAGAATTTTGAGGACATGAGGAAAGACTGCCTCTCTGTATTATCTTTCACATTGCGAAAGTGAATTTCAACAAGACCTGCAGATTCTTCAAGTGCCTTTTCAAGCGCTTCAGCAAGGCGCTCTTCACTGTTGCCCTTCGTGTCTTTTCCCTTGAAATCAAAAATGCTCAATGAATCAACTAATACCGAAATACTGTGGCGCTTGGTCTTTGAGAGAATTATCTGCTCGCGAAGCTTTTTGCGCACTCCGTCAACAAGGACCTCGGAGTATCCCTTGCCGAGAAGGTCGTAGAGAAGCTGGTAGTACTCGCCTTTTCTGCCACGCACAAGTGGAGAGAATATATCGGCATAGATGGGAAGAGGGAGAGACGCTTGAGGGATCTTTTTTACTTGTTCGTCTATTTTTTCCAAAATAAATTCCTTGATTTCTTCGTTAGAGAGCCGTTTGATTTCCTGTCCGCAGGTAAGACAGTGAGGTTTGCCGACACGAGCAAAGAGCACGCGCAAATAGTCGTAAATCTCGGTAATC
>JBBTXU010000036.1:4282-14782 GCA_038062155.1 Patescibacteria group bacterium
GGTTGAACGGGGGTTGTTTGAGCGGGATTTTTGGTCTATTGAAATTGCGGGCGAGAGACCGATAATTTCGTCCACATCAGGCTTCTGCATTTGACGCAAGAATTGCCGGGCATAGGCCGAGAGCGATTCAACATATCTACGCTGACCTTCGGCGAAAATGGTGTCAAAAGCGAGAGAAGACTTTCCGGACCCTGAAAGCCCGGTAAATACAATCATTTTGTTGCGCGGCATCTCAACCGTCACATTTTTGAGGTTATGGGTTCTGGCACCTTTTACAATGATGAGGTCTTTATCTTCTTTTTTCATCCCGTAGTGAAGAATGGCATCGCTTTATGGAACACGGTTACCATTGATATTGAGTTATCTCTTGTAATATAGACATCTTGTTATATATGCTGTTCAAAATCCTCCAATTGCCATTTTCTGCTATGGGATTTCATATAACGAAACTCTCCCCCATACCTGTCCTTGGGGGTTAGTTGAGACACTATAACAGTCTCGGAAGAAAAAAACTAGCGGCGTTTGCGCGGCACTCTCGGTTTATTCTCTCCAGTGAGAATTTTTATCTCGTCTCGAAGAATTGCGGCAGTTTCAAAATCAAGTTCTTTAACTGCTTGTCCCATCAGACGCTCTTTCTCCTTTAGTAGTTTCCCTGGGTTTTTTGCAAATAATTTTTTATCTAGAGAGAGTTCTACTGCAACCGCTTTTTGGTGTTCAGTGTGCATCTGGTCAGTAATATCGTGAATCTTTTTTTGAATTGTCTTGGGAGTAATGCCGTGTTCTGTGTTATACGCAATCTGGAGAGCGCGACGACGACGGGTCTCAGCCACCGCGCGTTTAATTGAACCGGTAACCGTATCGGCATAGAGAATGACATGTCCTTTTGTATTTCGGGCGGCACGGCCGATAATCTGGATGAGGGAAGTTTCGGAGCGCAAGAAGCCCTCTTTATCCGCATCAAGAATTCCAATCAGAGACACCTCGGGAAGGTCTAAGCCCTCACGCAAGAGATTCACTCCCACGATACAATCAAAACCTCCACCCTTGCTTCCCTTTCTAAATCTCGTAAGAATTTCAATCCGCTCAATTGTCTTGATGCCGCTATGAAGATATTCGGCGGATATTTTTCTCTCTTTGAGATATTCACTCAAATCTTCGGCCATTTTCTTAGTGAGCGTTGTCGCAATCGCTCTCCCCCCTCTTTCTATTGTTTTTTCTGCTTCAGCAAGGAAATCCATGATTTGGCCTGGATACTCTCCGCCAGACAAGCCTTTTTCGGAAATCGGTCTGATTGAGAGCTTAGGGTCAATAAGACCAGTGGGGCGAATAACCTGCTCTACAATGTGCGTGCTGTGCTCCCGCTCATAATCGGAGGGTGTCGCAGAAGTAAATATTGCCTGGCCAATGCGCGCTTCAAATTCTTTGAACGTAAGAGGGCGGTTGTCCTTGGCAGATGGCAAGCGAAACCCGTGCTCAACCAAACTTTCTTTGCGAGATGCGTCCCCAGCATGCATACCGCCAATTTGCGGAATAGTCACGTGAGATTCATCAATAATAGTGAGGAAGTCGGGACTGCCGCCTTTTGTGCGCGGGAAATAGGCCAAGAGGCTGTCCGGCGGCTCGCCCGTCGCTTTCCCTGAAAAGTGCCGTGAATAATTCTCAATACCGTTGCAGTAGCCGACTTCTTTTATGAGAGCCAGGTCATATTTCGTCCGACGTTCTAGACGCTGTGCTTCAAGATCTCGGCCTTTTGCCTTGAGTTCCTTCAGTCTCGCAGTAAGTTCCACGCGAATGTTTGAAAGTGCGGTATCCAGATACTTGGGGTCAGTCACAAAGTGCTTTGCCGGAAAAAGAAAGACAGATGATTCTTTGCCTAAAATACGGCGTGATACAGGGTCAATGCGAGTAATTGATTCAATATGAGACCCGGATATTTCCAAACGAAAGAGCACTTCTTCGCTCACTGGCATTATTTCCATACTATTTCCAAGTGCGCGGAATTTTCCCGGAGCCAGGTCGCTGTTCGTGCGTTCAAAAAAGATATCAATGAGTTTTCTCAAAAAATCCTTTCGGGAAAATGCGCCGCCCACTGAAATTTTGAGATTAACTTTTTCGTACTCTACCGGACTGCCCAGGTTGTAAATGCAGGACACTGAAGCAACAACTATCACATCCCTCCTCGTAAGAAGCGCTTGAGTCGATGCGTGGCGAAGACGGTCAATCTCTTCGTTGATTTGCGCTTCCTTTTCAATATAGGTGTCAGTCACCGGCATATAGGCTTCCGGCTGGTAGTAGTCGTAGTAGGAAACAAAATAATGAACCGCATTATTGGGGAAAAAATCGCGATATTCTTGCGCCAACTGTGCGGCAAGAGTTTTGTTGTGAGCAATGACGAGTGTCGGCTTATTAATACGGGCAATAACATTGGCCACGGTAAAGGTCTTTCCTGACCCAGTAACGCCCAAAAGAGTTTGGGCGGGTGCTCCTTTTTTTAGACCATCTACAAGAGCCTCTATTGCCTTCGGCTGGTCACCGGCCGGTTTAAATTCTGATTTAAGTTCAAACGTATTCATGAAAACGTACTATAACAAAAAACCGTCAGAAAGCTTCTGGTGCAGTTTTGAGAGTGAGCAATATCTTTTTCAGAGACTAGTGAGCGCGATGGCGTGAGCTCGAGGAATTTTTGAGCACAAAAATATCCGTACTCTGAAAAAGATATTGCGAACAACTTTTACTGAGCTGCTTTTCCTACTTTCAGGAGTTCTACATCAAAAATGAGTGTCTCTTTCTCTAGGGGGTGGCCTGTGGCAGCACCGTACGCAAATTCAGGTTTAATGATAAGGCGGCGCTTGCCTCCGACTTTCATACCGGCGAAACCTTCGTCCCATCCGCGTATAACCTGTCCAGCACCGAGAATAAATTGAAATGGCGCACCGCGGTCAACAGAGCTGTCAAACTTCGTACCATCAAGCAACGTTCCGACATAGTGCACAGAAAGAAGAAAGCCCGCAGTTGCGGTCTCCCCTGCACCTAGAATAATGTCTTCTATTTTAATACCCTGTTTTGATTCAGCGGGCATATTATCTTTTTGTGTTTGGGTTAATCCACCTTGAAATAAAGAAGTAAGCGGAGCGCTTCCGAACACGAAGAAGAAAATCACTGCAAGCGAGGCAAAAATCGCAACCCATTCATTTTTACTAAGGTGTGGCATAGAAATAAAGATATCAACTAAACATGATTTATATGGAAACAGTATACCCCTTTGGCTTGTAGCTTGTAAATGAATAACTGAACCGCTTAAGGGTTGCAGTTATTCAACCAGCCGACGGCGGGGTTTATTATCTGTAACCACATTCGTCCCAGCCGCAAACGACTGGGTATTCTGTGGACAGATAATAAAGGCACGTTGATTGCAAAACTCTATTTTTCCCCTACAATTGAGGAATGAAAATCATTAATCTCCCGCCAAAGCATTTACCCACACGGCCTCTTACGCTCACCGAACTTGAAGAAGATATCAAAAAACGGCTTTCTCTGATAAGCAAGGAGTTTACCGAAGGGTTTGAATTTATTAAGAACTATCCATCATCAGTAACGTTTTTCGGTTCATCCCAAACAGGAGAAGGGACAAAGTACTATGAAAAGGCACGTTCCCTCGCAACGCGTATTGTCAAAGAGTTGGGCTACTCAATCGTAACTGGCGGAGGTCCCGGCATTATGGAGGCGGCAAACCGAGGAGCGCAGGAAGCAGGGGGTGTATCAATTGGTCTTAATATCAAGCTCATACATGAGCAAGCGACCAATCCGTATGTAACATATAGCTCTCAGTTTTATTACTTTTTCGTGCGTAAAGTGTGTCTCTCATTTTCTGCGGAGACCTATATTTTCTTCCCTGGCGGTTTCGGAACGCTGGATGAAATGTTCGAAATTTTGACTCTTATTCAGACAAAAAAAATTGAGAAAGTTCCCATTATTCTCTTCGGAAAAGAGTATTGGGGGAAACTCGAAGGATTTATAAAAGAAGAGCTACTTTCTTCGGGGCTAGTTGACAAAGAAGACTTTTTGCTCTATACGATAACCGAAGATGAAGATGAAGTAATGAGACGTATTAAAAATACTCCTGTCCAAGATGGAGTACCGTTTGAAAATCGCCATACCAAACAGAAATGAAGGAGGAATTATTGAAAAAAAAATGCGTTCCGTGCGAAGGAGGCGCGCCTCCTTTTTCTAGTAAAGATGCAATAGAACGTCTGTTAGAGTTTCCCGGCTGGCAATTGTCGGGAAAAGCTATTGAACGCGAATTCAATTTCAAAAATTTTGCAGAAGCGCTTAATTTCATTAATAAAGTGGGTATCGTGGCAGAACAAGAAGACCATCACCCGGACATTAACTTTCACGACTATAAAAAAGTGAGAATCTCACTCTCCACTCATGCAATAAGCGGGCTTTCTGAAAACGACTTTATTCTTGCGGCAAAAATTGAAGCAATTGTCTCTTAGGAGACTTCTCGGAGGTATAGTGAAATTCCATCGGGGTCTTCTAGGTGCGCAATTCTTCCACCCCTATCGTCTTCTTTAAAACCGGAAAAAGGAATTTTCTTCTCTCTTAATTTTTTAACGGTTATATCAAGATTTGAAATTCCAATTCCTAGAGAAAAGTTCTGCTGTGGCCTCTCTTTTTCGAGAGAGACCGGCTCAAGTTCAATGGTCATTCCCGAGCCAAGGAGGGTTGCATGTACGCGCCCAATGCGCTCTTTTATTTTAAAGCCTAAGATGTCGCTGTAGAAATTGAGAGACGTCTCAAAATCAGAAACAATAAGTTTTATCTTGCCTGAAATGAACATTGTAGTGTCAAAAAGAGAATTTAAGAATCCTTTCCCCAGCGCCAGCTTGGTTTTTCACCTTTTTTATAGCAAATCAAAATCAAAAGAGAGCTTCCAAGAATGAAGGGAATCGAAACTGATATAAGAGTATCGCTCACAGAATGAGAGTCCGAATCCGAAACCGTGAAAATATAGGAAAGAAACAGGATATATACGAGAGTAATCACCCACCCCTGCCAGGTAACGGGGTACCACCCCCAGCCATAGTCTTTTGCTTTAAACCAGAGCTTTTTTTGATTTTGGTTCATGTGTATTAAGAAACTCAAAAAGTATACCAAAAAAGGACCTAATAAAAAAGAAAAGCCGCCCGTATTTGCACGGGCGGCTTTTTACTGTATAGAATTGCGAACCAGAAGAAAAACATCCGTTGTCCGACCGAGGAGGGTGACTCTCTCAAGGCTTTGACGAAGCTCTACTGAATTTGAACATCTGTGTTTGAGATGTTGCCAGATATATATCATAATCTGACGCACGCGCTCGCGCGTAATGCCAAAATGCTCTCCTGTTTCCTGCAACCGGCGGTTTTTGAAAGAGCCATCCGTAAGTCCATATTTGAACTTAAAGATCTCCTTGTTCCTATCGCTCAAGTCAAGTGTGTTAACCATTTTCTCCAAATCTTTTACTTTTTTAAAAAAGGTAGAGATTTGGAGCCTCTGATCCATCACCTCCTTGAGAGATACAACAGTCTCGTCAGGAATTGTTTCGGCAAACACACCCACCTGCTCATCTGAAAAACTGTCCCGAGGCTGGTCAAGAGAGACAACGAGAGGTTTTGGTGAGTTAAGTATCTTTCTCACTTGTTTTCGTCCCATTCTCGCTCTATAAGCAATCTTCTCTACTGTAGGGTCGATACCTTGGGATACAAGCTGACGCTCCACTTTACGGACTTTAAAAGTACGGTCTTGGATATACACCGGCACTCTGACTGTGCTGTTTTGATTAGAAACAGCACGACAAACCGATTGCCTAATCCAATGGGTCGCGTAGGTAGAAAACATGAACTTTTTACCGGGCTTGAATTTCTCAATCGCGGTAATGAGCCCAAAAACGCCTTCATTCACAAGGTCGTTCAGTGAGATGCCCATATTCGCGTATCTTTTGGCAATTGAAATCACCAAGCGAATATTGTGGACAATGAGCGTATTACGAGCAGACAGAGACCCTCGGTTCTTCTTTCTTATTTTTCGTATAAGAAGAGCAACCCCCCCTTTACTAAGAACTTCCTGTGAAGTTTCGTCTTTGCGCAAATCACGGACGAACATATGCATGAGGTCGCGCGTTGAGATTTGTGGGGTACTTGCTTCTTTTTTCTTTTTTTGCAATACATCTTTGTTTTTAGGCGCCGCGAATTTTACCTTCATGATTCTGTCTCCCTATTAATGTGAAAATGTACTTTCTCTGAATAGAGGGTAAAGTAAAAAGCGTGCGAAGTCAAAACACGAGAATATGATATAGCGTGCCTTAATGTAAGGTTTTAAAAAAGAAAAAGCCCTACACCTTAGGCGTAGGGCTTTTTTTAATGAAGAGAAAGACACTTCCTTGAGAAAAGAGACGTGAGGAGGGATAAAATGTCTGTTTAACAGCTCCACCAATTGCTTCGTGGGCATACTTTAAAACCCAATAATCCATTTCACCTGGGTTCATTTGATCCTCTTTTAATATTTTCTCTACGTTTCATATTTAAGACTTTTCCTCAAAATCTCATCCCGCTTTCCATCTTTTATCAGGATAACATAGCGGTGTTTTGGCTCATACCCATACAACGCCCTATATCCATATTTTCTGGCTAACTTCGCGGCCACTTCAGCCCTGTCTTGGCAGTTCCATTTGCCGTCAGGATAAGCTATGTTGTAATGCTTTTCAAGCCACCCGCCGTGATTATCGTTGCGCCCCATATTGATAGAATTTACTTCCCATTGAATGTCAAATGGAGTTACCGCCACGACCATAAACAGGGTTAATATAAATTTAAAATAAACTTTTGATATATTCCGTGGTGTGGTCATAATTTCTCCTTTTCTCGATATGTGTAAAGAACGTTAGCTAAGCCTGTTCTACTATTTATTTAGAAAAAGTCAAGAGAAGATAAAAGAAACATCCGCTACAGTACTGTAGCGGATGTTATATGAGAGCTTCCTTAATATTATTAGCGTTTTGCTTTGGAGCGTTCAATTTCCGTTAAAAATTGTTTTCTTAATCGGGTGCTCTTTGGAGTAATTTCAAGATATTCGTCTTCTGACATTATTTCAAGTCCCCGCTCAATGCTAAGTTGGAATGGAGGAGTGAGGTTGATTGCTTCGTCTGACCCGGAGGCTCGCATGTTGCTAAGCTGTTTGCCTTTGGTGGGATTGACCGACATCTCTTCTCCCTTTGAGGTGTTCCCGATGACCATGCCTTCATAGACTTCGGTTGCCGGAGTAATGTAGAGCACACCGCGGTCTTGCAAACCCCATAAAGAAAAACCGAGAGTTTTACCGCTTACCATCGATATCATGGAACCCACTGCGCGTTTTCTAATTTCTCCGGCATGGGGTTTGAATCCAAGCACGCGAGAAGAAATGATTCCTTCTCCTTTTGTATCTATAACAAATTGATTTCTGTATCCCAAAAGACCACGCGTGGGACCTTCAAACACAAGTCGGACGGCATTACCATGTTGAGTAATCACTTTGAGCACAAAGCATCTGGTACCAAGACGCTCAATGATGGTGCCCTGATACTGCGATGGTGTATCCACGATTACTTCTTCAAACGGTTCTGTTTTAACTCCTTCTTTTTCACGAATAATGACCTGCGGTTGGGAAACTTGGATTTCAAAACCTGCTCGGCGCATATTTTCAAGCAAAATGGCAATGTGGAGCTCTCCTCTCCCTGAAACTGTGAAATTTTCTGAAGAACTAAAATCAACGCGTAATCCCACATTGACCTCAAGCTCTCGCGTAAGATAGTCACGGATTTGCCGTGAAGTTACAAATTCCCCTTCTCTCCCCGCAAATGGTGAATTATTTGGAAGAAATTTGAGAGTAATTGTCGGCTCATCCACCGCAATCGCGGGAAGTGGTTCTGCGTTAGCGTCGTTCGTAATCGTTTCTCCAATATAAATGTCAGGCAACCCCGCAATAAGCGCGATGTCGCCAGCAACCGCTTCTTTTACTTCTATTTTTTCAAGACCATTGAACGTAAATAATTTAGTAAGTTTTCCCGAACGGGTTTCTACCTGGCCGGTCAGGCTATTCAGTTTCTTTACAAATATGTTTTCCGAGACTTTTGCTTTCCCTTGGTATATCCGCACCACAGCGAGACGACCCATAAAATTGTCATATCCGAGATTAAATGGCTGCATAAGGAGCGTGCCTGATGAATTTTCATCAGAGGAGGCACAAGGAACTTTCTCTAAAATGGTATCAAGAAGTGGTGTGAGGTCCTTTGACTCATCAACCAGATTCTTTTTTGCAATCCCCTGCCTGCCGATGGCGTAGACAATGGGAAAATTGGCCTGTTCATCTGTTGCCCCAAGTTCAAGAAAAAGCTCAAGTACTTCCTCTTCACAATGCTTTGGGTTGGCGGCGGGTTTGTCTATTTTATTGATAATGACAATGGGCCGTAGGCCTAACTCAAGAGATTTTTTGAGCACGAAGCGGGTTTGCGGCATCGGGCCTTCCTGCGCATCAACTACAAGAAGCACGCAGTCAATTGAGCGCAGTACTCGCTCCACCTCCGAGCCAAAATCGGCGTGTCCTGGAGTGTCTACGATATTTATCTTCGTACCTTTATATGGAACTGAAGTATTTTTTGCGTAGATAGTGATACCACGCTCTAATTCGAGCGAATTTGAGTCCATAGAAACTCCTTCCTTTGATGCCCCAGTTTGGCGCATCAAAGAGTCGGTAAGAGTAGTCTTACCGTGGTCAACATGGGCAATGATTGCAATATTTCTTATTTCCATAGGTCTCTTTCTGTATACTTAATTAGCGGTATCTTCCGCGACTACCCTGACTTCCGCTTCGCCAACTTGAAGATCTTCCGTAGCTTCTCTTGGCTCCACTGCTATAGCTTCGTCCGCCTCCGCTACGTGTGGAAGAGCTAGATGGGCCATGAAAAGAACGAGGCGCGCTGTGGCTTGAAGTAGACCGCGCTTGATGTCTCTCTATCAAAGTAAGTGCTTTTCCTTTTTCCTTTCCTCGGCCGGTTCTTCCGATACGGTGTACATAGTCATCATAGGTCGCCGGAATATCGTAGTTGATAACATGGCTGATACCGGAAATGTCCAGTCCACGGGCGGCAACATCGGTTGCTACAAGGATGTTTGCATGATTTTGTTTGAAGAGTCTCAAAGCACTTTGTCGTCTGCTGTGATTTTTATTCCCATGGATAGATTCCGCCTTAAAGCCCTTCTCAACAAGCAGTTGTGAGAGTTTTTCAACTCCGTGCTTTGTCTGTCCGAATACAAGTACTTTCTTGAAATCTGGCTGTGAAAGAAGGGATGTGAGAGTTTCGAGTTTTGTTCTACCTTCCGTTACGTGCACGATATCCTGGTCAACATTTTCAGCTGTATCCTGGGTTTTGACCGAAATACGTACAGGCTCTTTTGAGAATTGAGAGATAAGACCTTCAATCTCTCTTGAGATAGTCGCGGAGAAAAAGATGGTATGACGCTGTGCAGGCATTTTACCGAGAATAAGACGCATGTCATTGATAAAGCCCATATCAAGCATTCGGTCTGCTTCGTCAAGTACCACAGTCTGGAAGGTGGTGAGATTAATAAAACGGCGTTCAATAAGGTCCTTAAGCCGCCCTGCTGTCCCAATAATAACTCTCGGACCGTATTTAAGATTTTTAATTTGAAAACCCATACTCATTCCGCCCACGCAGACTACTGAATACATGCGCATGCCATAGGAAAGTGCGCGATACTCTTCTTCTATCTGAATAGCGAGCTCTCGTGTAGGAACCATGATAAGAACGCGCATCTTTGAGTCGGCGAGCATGCGATTGATAAGCGGGATGAGAAAGGCGGCAGTTTTGCCTGTTCCAGTGTTCGCGATACCTACAATATCAATGCCTTGAAGGATATGCCCGATAGATTTGTCCTGAATGGGCGTCGGTATGTGATAGCCTTTTGCAGTAATTGCTTTGGAAAGCTGCGGGTCAAGTTTGAAGTCGGCAAATGCGTGCTCGGGAGTGCTCTCTACAGCACCCGCTACAGGCCCTGCCTTTTTAACAAAGCGTGAAATATTAATTGAGCTTGAAGCAAATCGATTGCCTCGCGGTCTGGGAGAATATCCTCGCTGACCTCGTCCAAAAGTATTGCCACTTGAAGCTTTTTGTGAATATGAAGAAGTCTTTCTAAAAGACCCCTGACCGTCTGTGCGACGGCTTTGAGAATAATAGGCCATGTGAACCGGATATAGTCCGGCTTGGGAAAAATCCCTTAAAAGTAATACGCCATCTCGAGAGTTTTGAGGGAGTACTACCTTTGTCCCGTGGTCTTAAGAATCCTTAAGATATGCAAACTAGAGAAAGCTTCACTCGATAGTAACAGACAACCACATTCTTGTCAAAGGACGTTCGCTATCCCCCTTTCAGAACACGCATTATGATTTCCCAGCCGAAATCAT
>JBBTXU010000037.1:0-7078 GCA_038062155.1 Patescibacteria group bacterium
TGTCTGATACAAAAATATTTGGAGCGCTGAAAGTCGCAGTAAATGACGAAGGTCTTGAATCAACTATTGCTCGACGGGGTATGAATATCACTCTTGATGAAGGTGTCAATTTTTTAATACTCTTCCCGGACCGAGATGCGTCGCGTATGGAGAGCAACGAAGCATCTATCGTAGGTCGTTTATCTTATGGTGATTCATCTTTTCTTCTTACAGGTGATGCACCCATATCTACCGAGCACGTTCTTCTTTCCTATAAAGATTCACTTGGAAGCGATGTGTTAAAAGCGGGGCATCATGGCTCGCGGACTTCCACATCTCCTGCTTTTGTAAATGTTGTTTCTCCCACATATGCTGTCATTTCTGCAGGGAAAGATAATTCATACGGCCATCCGCATAAAGAAGTGCTTGATAGACTTATGGAAGCGGGAATTTCAATCCTTTCGACTATTGAAAAGGGGACAATTATATTCGAAGTCTCACACACAGAAATTACTCCCAAATAAAAAACCGCCCCTCTGGGCGGTTTAAAGTTTATATAATTCCTGCTTTCTTGAGCGTGGCGAAGGCGCCGTTCTTCTGTATTGTCTTTATAGCTTTTGTTGAAAGTTCAAGAGTGATATTTTTTTTGAGTTCTGGGATATAAATTGTCTTTTTCTGAAAATTAACCTGCTTTCGGCTTTTTCCACACGGGTTAAACTGCGTGGCGCGAGTAGCGTTGCTGTAGTGACCTCCCATACTTGAGCTTTTGTTTGTTACGGGGCAAATTTTCGGCATAGATAGACAGGCATGGTATCATACTATATCCAATATGCAAGCCATAGATTTTCTTTTTGTAGGAGCGATTCTTATTATGTCAGTTGTCATTCATGAGATTTCTCACGGCTATGCTGCACTGCTTTTTGGTGATCGAACTGCCGAATATGAGGGGAGACTTACCCTTAATCCTCTGAAGCATCTAGACCCTGTTGGTTCTGTTCTTGTACCTATAATTTCTTACATGACCGCAGGTATGCTCTTTGGCTGGGCAAAGCCGGGTCCGTACAATCCATACAACTTCACCATTGCGAATCGGCGTCTAGGAGAGGCGATTGTTGCCGGAGCGGGGCCTCTCGCCAATATCGTTATCGCTCTTGTTTTTAGTCTTCTTATACGAGTCTTTGGAGAAACACTTTCATATTCATTTATTTCAATCGCGGGGCTCTTGGTATACACCAATATTCTTCTTGCACTCTTCAATTTAACACCCATTCCGCCTCTTGATGGCTCAAAAATTCTTTTTTCTTTCCTCCCTCCACTGGGTGGCTCGCGTGTTTTTCTTGAAAAAAATGGCTTCATACTTGCTCTTGTCTTTCTCTTTTTTCTCTGGCCGCTTCTTACTCCTTTTATCAGCTCTCTCTTTTCCCTTATTACCGGAATACCGCTCTAATGAGCGCTTGCTTTTTTTTCGCTGACATATTAAAGTAGGTGCCATTGCTTTCGGGCTTTTTTTGTTTCTATGTCCACAATAAATCAACTGGTTCGCAAAAAAAGAATACAGAAAAGTCGCCGCACGAAGACACTTGCACTCGGGCGCAGTTTCAACACGCTCAAAAATCACCCCGTCTACTTTAATTCTCCTTTTAAGCGCGGTGTGTGCGTCAAAGTGACGACTAAAACTCCGAGAAAGCCTAACTCCGCAATCCGTAAAATCGCCCGGGTTCGCCTTACCAATGGCATGGAAATTACCGCTTATATTCCGGGTGAAGGCCACAATCTCCAAGAGCACTCGGTTGTCCTTGTCCGAGGAGGGAAAGTGAGAGATGTCGGTCTACGCTACACTATTGTACGCGGCGTGCTTGATACCGCTGGTGTTGAGGGTCGCCGAAAGGAACGCAGTGAATACGGCGCCAAGAAACCTAAGGAAATTAAGAAATAATTATGCGAAGAAAGATAAAGAAACGAGCTGAATTACGCCCCGACTCCGTCTACGAGTCTGTTAAGGTTGCCAAACTCATTAACTACATTATGGAAGCGGGTAAGAAAAATACTGCTCGCAAAGTAGTCTATTTGGCATTCGACCTCATAAAAGAAAAGGCAAAAACCGAAAGCCCGCTTGAAATTTTTGAAGGCGCTCTTAAAAATAGCGGCCCCAACGTTGAAGTGCGCTCACGCCGTGTCGGAGGTGCCAACTACCAGATTCCTCGCGAAGTGCGCCCTGAGAGACGTCAGTATTTGGCTATAAAATGGATTATCAATGCCGCTCACGCTCGCAGCGGGTCCTCAATGGGTAATCGTCTTGCGGAAGAAATCATTCTTGCAAATCAGAACCAAGGAGAAGCAGTAAAGAAAAAGGAAACTACCCACAAGATGGCGGAAGCCAACAAAGCGTTTGCTCACTTTGCATGGTAAAGGTCGCTTAGAATTATTTTTGAAATGCACGCATAATTTCTGCTAAAATTTGCTCTGCTCGTCCCGTCGGACTGCGCAAGGCATTTCAAAAATAATTCTTCGCTCAAAAAGGGGAAAAGTATCGCTCGCTCTAAAAGTTAAGAAAAAAATTAGAAAAATATTTTAATACAACATGAATCGGGATTATCCACTAGAAAGAGTACGAAATTTCGGAATCATCGCTCATATTGATGCGGGGAAAACCACGACTTCCGAACGCGTGCTCTATTACACCGGAATGATTCACAAAATTGGTGAAGTGCACGAAGGAGACACGGTTACCGACTGGATGGAGCAGGAGCGCGAGCGGGGTATTACGATTACCGCCGCGGCAATTACCTGTTTCTGGAATCCAACCTATATGTCGCAGATCCTGAGCCCCGAAGGAGTGCCCGACATTTCAAAAAAGTGCCGGTTCAACATTATTGATACTCCTGGACACATTGATTTTACCGTTGAAGTGAAGCGCTCATTGCGGGTGCTCGACGGCGCGGTGGTTGTATTTGACGGAGTTGCGGGTGTTGAACCGCAGTCGGAGACCAACTGGCGCTATGCCGATGAGGGGGAAGTTTCTCGCATCTGTTTTATAAACAAATTGGACCGCATGGGCGCGTCGTTTGAAAAATCATTCAAGTCTATTCTTGACCGTCTCAATAAAAATGCGGTGCGCATGCAAATTCCTATAGGACTAGAAAGTCAGCACGAAGGAGTAATCGATCTCTTGAAAATGAAGGCCTATTACTTTGATGGGGAAAGAGGGGAGAAAATCAGGGAAGAAGAAATTCCCGCGGAACTCCTTGCCGATGCAAAAAAATATCGCCTAGAACTTGTTGAAAAAATCGCGGGACACGACGACGTACTCACTCACGCCTATCTTGAAGGCAAAGAGATTTCACTGGAGGATCTTAAGCGCACGCTTCGCAAAGCAGTCATTGCAAATAAAATTTTCCCAGTTTTTGCTGGCTCCGCTCTTAAGAATAAAGGGGTCCAGCTTGTGCTTGACGGTGTCATTGATTACCTTCCTTCACCGCTTGATATGCCCGCAGTCAAAGGAACCGACCCCCATACAGGCGGGGAGCTTATCCGCCATGCTTCAGACACAGAGCCGTTTTCTGCTCTTGCTTTTAAATTACAATCCGACCCATTCGTTGGCCAGCTCACATTCTTCCGCGTCTACTCGGGATTTATTGACGCCGGAACATACATATATAACGCAACAACAGGGAAAAAAGAGCGCCTCTCTCGCATCGTTCGTCTTCAGGCAGACAAACGTGAAGAAGTAGCCCGTGTCTATGCGGGAGAAATTGCGGCCGCGGTGGGACTTAAAGATGCAAAAACTTCTCATACGCTCTGTGACGAGAATAATCCAATACTTCTTGAAGTAATTAAATTTGTTGAACCGGTTATTTCTCTTCGCATTGAACCGAAAACAAAAGCGGACCAGGAAAAAATGGGCATGGCGCTCAAAAGACTCTCGGACGAAGACCCGACATTTAGAATTACTTCAAACCAGGAAACTGGCGAGACTATTATCTCCGGTATGGGCGAGCTTCACCTTGAAATCATGGTTGACCGCATGAAGCGCGAATTTTCCGTTGAAACAAATGTCGGCAAGCCCCAGGTTGCTTACAAAGAAACGATCACTGCGGAAGCGGAAGCTGAAAACAAATACATCAAGCAGTCAGGAGGAAAAGGCCAGTACGGTCACGTCAGAATCACAATCAAACCGCTTGATAAGAATATTCCTAAGGACGCAAAAGTTCCTAAGAACGTTACTCGAGAGGAACATTTTGAATTTATCGATTCAATCAGAGGAGGCGTTATCCCCACGGAGTTTATTCCTGCTGTTGAAGACGGCATCAGAGAGGGAATGACCCGCGGAGTTACTGCCGGATATCCAATGGTAGACATTTCCTGTGAGCTTACCTACGGCTCATACCACGATGTCGACTCATCAGAAATCGCCTACAAAATTGCCGCGTCGCAAGCATTTCAAGACGCCGCAAGACGCGCAAAGCCGGTTATTCTTGAACCAATTATGAAAGTTGAGGTATTGACCCCTGATAAATTCATGGGTGACGTTACCGGAAACTTAAGTTCCAAGCGTGGACAAATTGAAGGAATGGATGACCGCGCAGGGCTCAAAGTTATTCGCGCCAAAGTTCCTCTCGTTGAGCTTTTCGGCTACATTACCTCTCTTCGCTCCATGACCGAAGGCCGAGCCTCTGCCAACATAGAATTCGACCGCTACGATATCGTCCCCGCCAACGTCGCTCTAACTATTATTGAATCGAGGAAGTAAAGTTATTTTTGATTAAAAAGATTTTCCAAAAAACAGAGAACCTCCCTTTCGGGAGGTTCTCTGTTTAGTGTCCTTTTCCGAGTTAACATGACTCGAAATTTTCAACTGAGATTAGGGTTGAAAACTCCTAAAACCTCAAAGAAAGACACTAGAGGTAGTTCTGGCCAATAAGGTTTTGAGCTACCACCGTGGACCGGTATCAATAATTAATACCGCCTTTTAAGTCAAAAATCAAGGCAGGTGTTGATAGTAGCGAGACACTCAGGGTCCCCCCTGCAGGACTCCTTGAGGTCAATCCTCATAAGGGCTATATCAGCTCGTCCCAGGGCGATGTGCTGGGGTACTCGGGTCAGGGAGTGCTTTACATCTTCTATCAAATTCTTTTACAAGACTGGAGAAAAATATGTCTATGAACTTCTCTATTTCATCTTGATTCTGTTTAAAAATTCTTAACTTCTCTCTCACATACCAACGTATTTTTAATCTTATAAGAAAATCTGGAATTTTTGCTCTCTCTTGTACGAGTTCGTATAATCTCAACTCCGTCAACTCTTTGTCATCATATTTACCCCTATGTGCCACTAAGTGGCGTTGACGGGCAATACCTTCAATAGACTTTGAAAAATGTTTGAGGAGGGTAATTGGTCTCGTTCCTTTTAAGGTGGGCATTTCTGCAAGTAAATCTATTGTCACTCTCCTATCTGGCAGGCCAAGTTGGTAGACATCATTAACCATAATGCCAAGCTTCTCTCGGAGGCTTGCAACCTTTAAGAAATAAACTTCAATATGATAGATTGCGTATCCTGTTCGTGAGATTTTGTGTTTTTTAAGAGTCTTTGGATATGGGTATTGTCTCAAAAAGACCTGTACTGCTCGCAAATCTTCCAGAGTCTCAGTGACTCTGCTCAGATCAGAAAAAATATCTCCATTGTATTGAACATAAGGTACTTTCCTTCTGCGTTTCCGAGATTGTAAGTTACGCCTAAAGTCTCTTAATTCCTTTGCGGTCAGAGGGTAAAGTTTAAAAATTTTCTCACTATTTTTAAATAGTTTTTTTACAAACTTATTATTGTAAATGTCTGTCGCCATAAGTACTCGCGTTGCCCCGATAAAAGATATTTAATGCGGAGGGGAAGGGATTTGAACCCTTGAAACCACACCGGTCCACGGTAGGTTTGCCCACTTCTAATGTGGGTGCTTTCATCCTGACTCAGCCACCCCTCCAAAATAAAAAAGCCACAAACGACAACATTCCAGAAAATTCACAACCTTTCGGCTGAAATGTCCTCGTTTAAGGCTTTCGCTATCTTATTTTGAAAAGTCTATTAGTTAGGATCATTTCTAGAAATGTCACCGACCTCAAAAGCTCCTTGAGGTAGCTTAATTCTCGCACCTCTTTTAAAAAAAACAAGATAAAGGTTCTATAAAAACTGTTGATAACTTTTTCTTTCTAAAAAATTTCTCATATTACTTTTAAAGCGAAAAACCAGGTTTCCGGAGACTAGCGAGCGCGACGGCGCGAGCTCGAGGAATTACCCAGCAGGGGAATATCCGTGCTCTGGAAACCTGGTTCTGAGCGACCGTTGACTTAATAGTGTGTTTTGTTATGATGTTTCTTACGTTTATACGTGGCTTTATCTGTTGCGTATTCGTTGGCATTTATTAGTGTAATTGCAAGTGTTTGAGCCAATCTCGTGCATTAAACTCTTGTAGTTACTTGTTAGTTTTAATAAAAAATTATTATGGTAAATTTTGATCGTTCAAAGCCTCACGTTAACGTTGGTACCATCGGCCACGTTGACCACGGAAAGACGACCTTGACGGCGTCTATTTTGCGCACACTTGACTTCAATAAGGACAAGGGATATGGCGCGCGCGTTGAAGCGGTGGACCAGATTGACAATGCTCCGGAAGAAAAAGCTCGTGGAATCACCATCGCGCTTCACCACTCCGAATATTGGACACCAACGCGCCACTACGCTCACGTTGACGCTCCGGGCCACGCCGACTATATCAAGAACATGATTACCGGTGCCGCTCAAATGGATGCCGCAATTCTTGTTGTTGCCGCAACTGACGGTGTTATGCCACAGACACGAGAGCACATTTTGCTCGCAAAGCAGGTTGGTGTTCCTACGGTTCTCGTTTTCCTTAACAAGTGCGACATGGTTCCTGAACAGGATTTGATTGACCTTGTTGAAGAGGAAATTCGCGAGCTTTTGACTAAGAACGGCTATGACGGCAAAAATACGCCTATCATTCGCGGTTCAGGACTGAAAGCTCTTGAAGCAAAGGACACAAAGGATGAATGGTCTCTCAAAGTTCTTGAACTCATCAAGACATTAGACA
>JBBTXU010000038.1:0-5995 GCA_038062155.1 Patescibacteria group bacterium
GCGGACAAGTGACAAAAAGTTTGTGGGACAAAGTTTTTAACTTGTCCGAGCCGGAACGCGACGGCGTGAGGCTGGGTCGCGCAAAAATTCAGCAGAATTTTATGTGTGACGAGAAGTACCTTATCCCGTCTTTTTTAGACTATAATTCTAGAAAGGCTTTAAGGTAAGATTATGAATTTATCGAATGCGTGTCCCAACTTTTTACCAAAAGAAAGTGCTAACTTGACATTTTCATTAAAAAATGTTAATTTCTCGCTTGGATAAAGAACATTTAATTTTGACCACAGGAGGTGCTTAGTGAAAAAAGGAAAAAGAAAACGTCAGATTTCTGATACATGGGTTGATGAATCACAACCATATCTAATTTCTTTTCCCGAGATTTATATTAATTTCGGGAAGATTAAAGACTTCGATCTCCGGGAAGCAATCTACAAAGACATTCTGGAAATTGAGGGTACCAGTATGATTGGTCCAGATGGTTCTGATGGGATAGTTATTAATCACAAATGTGGAACATCACGTTCATTTCAACGATGGATTATACGCGAGATTAAAAAGGTATTTGAAAAACATCTCGCTACATTAAAAAAATAAGTATACAAAACAGAAAGCTCATCTAAACGATGGGCTTTCTTTTTACTTAAATCTCCCTAACATATTTTTGTCTCTTATTATTAAAAAAGTTTCCACTTCATACCAGAATGGAAGCAAGAATATAATTTTTATTACAACGGCAAATCAATTGCAAAAAACCCGGCGCTGGAGAACAGAAGCGACACGGTGATCGCAAAAAGGAGAAGGTAAAATCCGAAGTCTCTGCTTAAAATACTTTCTTCTTTGTATTCCAGTGCCAAATCTCCGAGAACAATTATAGAAAGCACTAGTGCGGTAATCTGCGTACCGAATCCTGCCAAGAGAAGCACTCCTCCTGCAACTTCAAGAATTCCCATAGCGGAAACAAAAAGAGGTGCGGGCTTGAGACGAAGGAAATTAAATACCGCAGACCAGCGCTCTTTCTCTTTCGTGAGTGCCAAGTAGCCGAGATTGATAAATACAAGGCCTACAGCCACGCGCAGGATAAATGGGGCGAGCAAACCGTAGACCAATAAGTCGGGGAAAGGATTAAGCATATATTTAGTAATTGGTATTGTAACATGACCGATTTACCCTATAGTAGGGCGATGGAGGCAAACGGCATCTTTCTCATATTGGAAAATATCCGAAGCGTTGAAAACGTAGGCTCAATCTTTCGCACCGCTGACGCTGCCGGAGTTGGGAAAATTTATTTGGTGGGCTATACGCCCGCACCCACCGACCGCTTTGGACGCGAACGTCGTGATTTTGCAAAAGTCTCGCTTGGCGCCGAGAAAAATATCGCTTGGGAAGCCAAGAGCGATATCCTCGCTTTGATTTCGGAGCTCAAAGCGCAAGGCGTGCAAATTATCTCCATTGAACAGTCGCCTAAGGCGATTGACTACCGCTCCACAAAAGTAACTCTCCCTGTAGCATTTATATATGGCAATGAAGTGGACGGCGTAACGTCTGAAGCGCTCGCGGCGAGCGACAAAGTAGTAGCTATTCCCATGAAAGGCAAAAAAGAATCACTCAATGTGTCGGTCTCCGTAGGAATCTCACTTTTTAGACTACTCGAGAACGTACGTTGATTCTATATAGAGGCTGTGCTAAAACGAAGTCCAGGAAGTTACACAGGAGGTGGTATTTGAAATCTCATGACCGCAATTCATTGGAAGCCCTCCTTGTTACGCTGATTTTCGTATTTCATTTTTTGATTATCTTCAGCGGACTTTTTATCAACAAGGACGTGGTTTTCCGTACTTTACGCTCGCAGGGATATAGCAATATAGAAATCACTGACCGTTCATGGTTTCTGGTCAGGTTGCGAGGATGTGGTGCTTATGATTACGTGCGATTCACCGCCAAAGCCACAAACCCGAGAGGTGACCCTGCAGAGGTCTACGTCTGCGCCGGCCTCCTCAAAGGCGGAACCATACAAGTCAAATAGGCTCGAAAGCAAAAGAGCGAAACGGTTTTAAAACCGTTTCGCTCTTATTTTTTTATTTAACATTATCGGCGGATATACGTGGCAACCGTTTTGCCTAAGTTGTCTACAAGACGAATCGTTTCTCGACTGTTTTTCCAAATAGTTTCATTTCGTCCAAGGAATACTCTCCACTCATTTCCCAGAAATCCAGTGTCGTTTCGGTGAATATCAACACATCCTTTGTAATTAATCTTCTCGGCAACAAATACCGCGCACTCGGCGGAGTAGCCCAAGCCCAGAGACTCTGTCGGCATTTTGCATCGCGGAATCGTATCTATGTAATCAAAGCATTTGTCGTTAATCGGTGTCTTTGGAATTGAAGAGAGATTCTCGTCTCGCGCATACGGGCACAGCTGGGGGAGCGAGGGAGTGAGTACATTATTCCGATTGAGATACCCAGTACAGATATTGCTTCGGAAAGAAATTCCAACGGGCGATATTCCGCTCACCACAACCACCTTTCCTCCGGAAGAAAGTATGACATTGGTATCTTCCGTGAGATTCTGCGGATAATACACATTTGTCGCGCGACCAAGGGTCATCACAGTTGCCGTTGAGTCGCTGACCAATTTCCATCCGGAGAGGGATACGGGCTCAATGCGAGTGGAAGCGGTAATCGTGAGATACTCCTTTCTTGCGTCGGTTCCGCCAAAGCCGTTTCCGCTTCGCAAGGAAATCAAGCCGAAATATTGCGACTGGCTCTGTTTTTCAATTGTTTCTTTTATTTGTTCATCAAGGGTTTTTACCCGTTTGTCTACGATTTTGAGTCGCTGTTCAATTTCACTGACGGTAGTAGGTTTCTCTGTAGATGAAGATGAGTTATTACCGCCACTTGTTCCTCCAGATGAAGAATTTTTTATACTATCAGTTCCGCCAGAGGCACCCATTACCGCGATGGCGGCAACGATAAGAATGATGAGTGGTGCTGAATTTGAGCTATTTCCTTCTGCCATGGGGTCATTCTATGATTTTTTGGTGAATGGGGCAAAAGTGAGCGCTTCTTCCAGCAACGACTATTCGCTTTATCACGCCCTTGCACCCCGCCCTCTCGCAGGGCAAGCCTTTCCTTCTATAGGCGCGGTGTTCTTTTTGGAAGCGCCCACGCAAGCCCCTAATGTCTCGATAGTCCGAGGTTGAGTCGCCTCCGAAGTTGATTCCTTTTTTAAGCATTGATTTGAGGGATACGAAAATAGCTTTAAAACACACTTCGGGCATTTTCTCCACTCTCTGGAGGGGATGAATGGCGCTTCGCCACAATATTTCATCCGAGTAGATATTTCCAATGCCCGCCAATACCTTCTGGTCCATCAGAACTTTTTTTATTGGTCCATTTTTTCCTTCAAGACACTTTTTAAATACTTTGTAGGTGAATGTTGGGGAAAGAGGCTCGGGTCCCAAATTTTTAAGCCCTTCTTCTTGCATTATGTTTTCTGTTTTAAATAGACACACACGTGCGAATCGTCTTACATCGGAGAGCACCAACTGTTTCTTATCGGAAAGCGAAAATACCAGATGAATGAATTTATTCTTCGGGTCGGATAAGGGACCGCCTGCCTTTACCGGCACCCAGCTTTCTTTTGAAAACTTCCTCTCTTCCTCGCTTAGCTTGCGATACTCTCCATGCATCAAATGTCCCGTCATTTTCATGTGAATGACTATTGTGTAGCCGTTTGAAAGACCTATGAGAATATTTTTTCCTCGGCGATTGGCGGAGAAAATCCTCGCACCATCAACTTTCTTTTTAAATGAGGGGAAATAACGAGTGTTTTTTATTTCTTCGCGATTATGATAGTGAGAAGAAAAATAATCTGTCCAAATATCGGTAATTACAAGCCCCACAAGGGTACGGAGACCACGCACTGTTGTTTCAACTTCAGGAAGTTCGGGCATATATTTAAGAAAGTGCTTTTGTGAGCTCTTCACGCGCAACTTTGGCATCATCCCACGGAGTCTTGGTGCCGTTCTTTTCCATTATGTAAGGATCCGTGCCTTTTCCACTTATGAGCACCACATCGTTTGCTTTTGCCTCTTGAATTGCCGTTGCGATTGCTTCACGGCGGTTGAGAATTACTTTATGAGGGCGTGTGATTCCTTTTGCAATGTCTTCAATAATTTTTTCAGGGTCCTCATCATACGGATCTTCGTTGGTCAGAATTATGTTTTTGCACATATTGCTTGCAACTTTACCCATCTCTTCGCGCTTCCACCTATCTCGTCCTCCGCCAGTACCCCCGAGGACACAAATCCTATTTTGCCCTTCAAATGCACCATAGAGTTTGCTTAGGGAGTCCGTGGTGTGGGCGTAGTCTACGATTACCTTGAAATTCTGGCGCTCTTGAGCACGACCTTCTGCCCAGACTTCCTCCACTCGTCCGCGCACTCCTGCGAAGGAGCGCAAGGCTTCTTGCATATCCCTGTCGCTTATGCCTAAAGCTTGCGCAAGAGTCATTGCGGCGAGAATGTTATAGAGATTGAACTCTCCTTTAAGGGATGATTCAAAGACAACACCTTTCCATGAAAAGGTTATTCCGTTTTTTCCTATTTGATATGAATCAAGATTTTGCGGTGAGTACGTGAGCTTTTTGTCCGCGTTGACCGAAAGAAAAAGTCCCGCTTCCGTATCATTGTGATTTACGACAATTATTGTGCGTGGTTTGCCCGACTCTAAACGCTTTGCAATTGAAAGTTTGGCAGCGCGATAATTTTCATATGAGCCGTGCGATTCTATATGCTCGGGCGAGAGGTTGGTGAACACAAGCGCATCCAAGTCAATGAATGTATGACGGAATTGTTTCGCGCCCTCCGAGCTCATTTCAATGACCACATGAGTACACCCAATATCCACCGCCTGTCGCAGAAATTTCTGAATGAAAAAACGTCCCGGCATTGTCATCTTGAGCATGTTTCGCTCCGACTTCTCTCCAATTTTGAAACGAAGTGTTCCCAAGAGAGCGGTTTTATATCCCTTCTTTTCAAGAAAGAGATTGACGAGCTCGGTTGTGGTTGTTTTTCCTTTAGTTCCAGTGATTCCGACTACATATATATCACGCGAGGGAAAGCGATAGCTCAGCGCGCCCAGAAAAGCGAGACAATAATGGTACGGCTTCTCTAAAAGCGAGATGAGAGATGGAGGAATGAGTTTACGCAGAAATGACATGGCACTACTCTACGCTTCTTGAAAGGATTTTCAATGCTTCTTTTACTTTGCCTGCAGTGTCTGTTTGAGTGGTTACTTTTTGGAGTGCTTCGCGGGCTTCACGTTCGCGATAGCCCAGAGTCGTCAGGGTTTCAAGCGCGTCCACTTCATTTCTCATTTCTTGTTTTCCTCCGGTCGCTTTTTCAACTTTATCTTTAAGCGTCAGAATTATTTTCTCGGCGCTCTTTTTTCCAATACCGGAGACTTTGGTGAGGTGTGTGGTGTCGCCCATTGATATGCCGCGCTTAAGAGCATCGAGTCCTGCGGCGTTGAGAACCGAGAGGGCAGACTTGGGGCCAATGCCGGGCACCGAGAGCAGTTGTTCAAAGAAAGCGAGTTCTTCGCGTGTCTCAAAGCCATAGAGGTCAAGGGCGGTTTCTCTCACTGCGGTATAAATCCAGAGGGAGGTTTCTACGACCTTACGGGCGATAATTTTGTGCGTGGCGAAGACTTTGTACCCCACACCCCCTGTTTCAATAATGAGGAAATGCAGGTCGGTATGAGTGATTTTACCCTTGAGAGACGCTATCATTGTGCGTTTATCATACACCAAAAGGCAAACGTTGCGCTTTAAAGGCTCCTTTGCTAGGATAGGTGCTCTATGCCGATTACATCATCAGCCAAGAAAGCACTTCGCGCCTCAAAGAAAAAGCGTGTATTCAACATCCGCCGAGCGGAAACTCTTAAAGATATCCTCAAGCAGATAAAGAAATTGGTTGCTGAAAAAAAGAAGAAAG
>JBBTXU010000038.1:6005-7310 GCA_038062155.1 Patescibacteria group bacterium
CTCATCCCTGCGTTCCAGAAAGCGATAGACAAAGCCGAGACGCGAGGAAATCTCAAAGCGCATGCATCTTCCCGCAGAAAATCCCGCCTCGTCGCTCTCATCCGCTCCATCGCCTAAGTATCAAAGTTAAACCCCGCACCACTTTTCAAGAAAAGTGGTGCGGGGTTGTTTGTTGCCCTCCCTTGTGATTATATGAGGGGCAGATTTTGACAATTTATCTTGCAAACAAAGCACTGTTACCTGGAGGTATTGGATGCCTAAAACGATAGGGATTATAGGAAACAAAGGCGGCTTCGGTCGCTGGTTCACTTCTTTTTTCAAAAAAAGGGGAGACAGAGTCATCGGCTCAGACATTGGGACACAGCTGTCTAATCAAATGGTGACAAAGCAAGCAGATATTATTCTTGTCTGCGTACCATTCTCTTCTTTTGAGAAAGTAGTGAGTAAGGACATCATTCCTTTTTCGCAACCCCATCAATTATTGATGGATGTCATGTCTCTTAAGATGCAACCGATGGAAATCATGATGCGCTCCCAAGCGGACGTTGTCGGCCTTCACCCCATGTGGGCGCCGAAAGCAAAAAGCGCGCAAGGACAGAGATGTATTGTAATTGCGGAGCGCTTAAACGACACACACAGAACATGGCTTGACTGTGTTCTTCACGAAACAGGGATGGTTTTAACTCACAGCACTTCTCGTAGACACGACGAGTGTGTGAGTCTGACACAGCCCCCAACACAAGCTCTATCTCTAGCGCTTGTGGGAGTGATGAATATCTACGGGGTTCCACTGGCAGAACTAAATCTTTACTCAAGTCCATTCTCACGTCTCCACTGGAGTCTCATTGGGAGGATGTTAAGCCAGAAATCCGAGGTATACGCTGATATTTTGATGAATAATCCACGTGTGCCGGAGCTCCTGTGTCATCTTGAGGAAGAAATCCAGTCTATACGCCAGATTGTACAGAGGAAGGATTATGCGGCTTTTGAAGCGCTCTTTATGGAGGCGAGGGAGTATTTTGGAGTTCCTCATATCAATACTTCTTCCTCCATGTTTGACGATATGATGCTCTTCAATGTCGATATGGAGTCTATAAACCAGATTCAAGTATCGAGTAAGAACGCTCCTGGGCTTCTTCACAAGATCTCAAAGATTCTTGATAGGGCACAGGTGGACCTTACGTCGTTTCACTCTAAACTTATTAAAGAAAAGGATAGAGTGAAGTTTCACTTCGGGTATTCACAAGGCATGGACCCTTCAGCTGTTGCTTCAGTGGTGCGCAAGATAAAAAGAATATCAAACCC
>JBBTXU010000039.1:0-2768 GCA_038062155.1 Patescibacteria group bacterium
ACCCTGCCCGGCCGGGGTCAGGCACCTCCGCCTCAACCCTGTCCCCGCGCACCCCATCTGAGATTATGGGGGGATCCGCAGGGACATCAAGAGAGGGCTGGCTCCAAACTTCGTAATCGTTAAGATAGCCGGTCCCACGCAAAAACGCTGCAGCGTGATTCATGGCGGTAAGGATCATGAGATTGTCGTCGAAAGATAATGAAGGAGAATGAACCATAAGCTGTGGAGCAAGATTTAAAATCCTCATGGCGTCCACGGAGGCGGGGGTTAAGATAGGGGACTTTTTCCCGCCGATTTTTTTTCTCATCAGCTCGGTGTTGTAAATATCAGCATGAAGCAGCTTGTCAAAAGCCTTTAGAGGGCTTGTAGTGGCTGCCTTTGAAACAGCGTCGAGTCCAAAACCTACAATACCCCCAAGACTGAGCCCATAGCCGGTAAGCAACTCAGTAGTTTGTGCAATTTGTATAGACTCCGCAAAGGTGGGCAAATATTTCCCAAGCTTGGTCAATTTCCCAAGCTTGGTACGTGTCAAACCCGGAAGTGAACGAAACATTTTAAGGGCTTCACGTTTTCTTCTGGTTCCCAAAAATCCAGCAGCCTTAAGCCATTTCATGGCGTCAAAAAGGTCTTTCGCTAACATAATGGTGCCTAATGTGGGGAGACCACGCAGAGCAAGTTTTGGGGCTGCCTTCTTCATAAGTTTCAACCCTACCCGCGTAAGATAGGCAAGTGTTACCATCGCATCATTGACATCATCCATCCAATTCATTATCTCCCCAACATTGCTTACTGTTCGGGGAGTAGGAGATTTTGCTATCTTCATCATCCTGTCATACCTTTTTTGAGAGGTCGCAAATTCTTCTGAAGAGAGAGGGATAGGACCAACAACCCGCTCTGCAGCTGCAATCTTTTCTCTGTCATATCCTAACCTTTTAAAACCTAAAGCTGCAGCCCTTTTTCGCCACTCGGACATCTTTTTCTTTTTCTCGGTACTGACAGGAACCTCCGGACCAAGCTTTACAATATCATCCCATCCTGGAATTGCGATTTGTCCTTTGTCGGGGCGCTGATCTTTGTACAGGCTTTCTATGTCTTTTTTGGCGGAGTCGGGGAGCGTTGCGAGAGAACTAAAGGGGGTTAGTAGCCACTTTTTGAATCCGGTGGTTTCTTTGAGAGATTTTTGAACTTCCTTGGTTTGGACGGGAAGGATAATCGCCATGTTACACTGCGATTAATTCAATGCCAAAGTTTTTTGCGTTTTCTATAATGTCGGGATCAAAGATATCCGACACTATAACGGACCTAAAAGGTTTACCATCTGGAGGGTCTTTAAGCCATGCAGCCCTGTAAGTTAATATTGTGCCGAGAGCACCAGCAGCTGCCTGAGGTCTAACCTCAATCAGCCAGTATTCATTAGATTTTACGCCCACAGCATCAATTCTTTTTGAGGTAAGCCGAGTCCACATTTTAGCAAGTTTTTCCTCAGTGCCGGCGGGGATTTCGGCGGGAGTACCGAGAGCAGCGTCAAAATGAAACCCGATAAATTGAGAACCATATTTTTCTTGAAACCTCTCCCACAAAGGCAGGTCCTGAGAGGACATATGCGGCGGGTGCCCAAGCCAATCAAAAGCAAACCTCTGACCTAAATCAAGTGGCATTTGCAACCTCAGGCTGTAGGTGAATGTGCCCCTTTTCGTTTATAACTCTAAACCCAAGTCCCTGAGCTCTCCTTTTAAAGTTTTCTTTGTCTTCAAATTCGTCAAGAATAATATCTGCACCCATCCCTATTAAGTGAAACGAATTTATGGCGCCACCTACCATTGTATTGCGAGGCAGTGAGCGAAACCACGAAGTGATGGAAAATTCAAACTCCGACGAAAGAGTTAAAATCCCGAGACAAAAATCAATAAAACTCATTTGATATCTCATGTTTATGGTTCTACACAGGACGGCGAACATTCCACGCCACTATGTGCTCCTTGAGAAATTTTACATCCTTGCAGAGCTCTGCCAATCTAATTTCGACACGAATAACCCAAATAAATAGAGGGGAACAGATAGCAATGACAAGCCCGGCAAAAGAGTAAAAATTATCCACTCAAAAAATCCTCAAATATTTTAGTATCTCTGATACCCCGCTCTATAGCATACTCGCGAAAAAGCTTAAGCTTTTGCTCTCGAGTAATAAGAAGGCGATTAATTCCTTCCGCCACAGAGCGAGGATCTTCAATGCTTATGCCAAGAGCTTTTAGACTCGCAGCAATCCCCATTCAGCCCCCTTTAGCAAGTCCGCGGGAAATAGTATACGCGGCCCCAACCACGGATGTAACGACTAACCCCCAGGGCGGCGGGATTAATCCGCCGTACTGGCTTACGAGACCGCTTACGGCGGCAAAAACGGTAATCCAAAATTCTGTGGTTTTCCAACCCGATTTCATTTTTATCCCCCCTTATATAAAAAAAATAAAGAAAAATTAAAGTCCGGCAAAAAGACTCGTCATGACTCTATTTCCTGTGCCGGTGTTCGCAACGACAACGAATAGAGAGAGACCTGGGGACCATGCAACAGAATGCCATTCGATATCGGCGGCGGAGGTGCGGAGGGTCCAGGTAATTCCGTCTGGACTCGTCATGACTCTATTTCCTGTGCCGGAGGTTGCAACAGCGACAAAGAGAGAGAGACCTGGGGACCATACAACAGAACGCCAGTCGTTATCGGCGGCGGAGGTGCGGAGGGTCCAGGTAATTCCGTCTGGACTCGTCATGAC
>JBBTXU010000040.1:0-10896 GCA_038062155.1 Patescibacteria group bacterium
CCAGCATTAGGAGTACCTAATAAAAAGAGTTGGTCAACATCATTACGATAGTCAATGTCTTGAATATATGCCCGAGCAACCAAACCACCCATACTGTGAGCAATGATGTCTACTTTCCCTGTCTCAGAGTTCTGTAGTGCTTGGTCGATAACAGGAATGAGGTAATTAGTTGCAGAATTAATGTTGCTTTGCCTCCAATCATAATGAGCTATAAAGAGTGTTTCATTTAGGACATACCCCTTGGCAACCAAATTATCAATAAGAACGTCGTAATTTTTAACACCGTCTGTAAAACCCCAGGTAGTATTCACAGAAATATTGTTCCACATAACATCTGAATTCCATGATGCTCCTAAACCAGGAATCAGAATTATAGGATCTGGAGTAGCAATTTGGGCATAAATAAAAGAAGAAAGAAAAAAGCCTAGAATAATAAGAATTGGTAAAAAGATTTTTTTCATAGTTTTAAAAATACTTTAATAATCCCCCCACACCTCGTTCAATTTGATTTACACCGAAAAAATACAGCCCTATAAGAAACAAAACACTTATGGTCAAAGAAACTAAAAATAGCATTGGAGTAAACTTTCTTTTCAATAAAAAGACTACATAGAAAACGGAAAGAGGCCAAAGTAAAAATAGCGATAAAAGAGAGTCAACATAACTAATTTCTAAAGCGTGTACTATGTAGCCAAATCCACTAAGATTCCTGTACTCTTTTGCTAAAAAGTAAATAACGAATGGGTTAACCCAGAAAGAAAAGGAAACAGAGATAATGTACACAATTGCTATGTAATACCACCCTATTGGTCGAAAACGTTTCAAACTAATAACTATAAATGGAGAGAAAATTAGAACTAAAAGAACCAGCAGTGTAATCCAGTAAATTACACTTGCAAAAAAGGGAGTTTGCCAAAAAGGCCCCCCCTCTATTTGAGCAACTTTCTCTGAAGCAAGAGTATTTGTACTAGAGAGAGATGGATTTTGAGAGAGTAGATTTTGACTTTGTATATCTTGTTTTATTTCATCTACTTGAGAAGTTTTGAGTATTGTACTATTTATATTATTGATATCCACATCACCACCAACACTAATTGGATTTTCAGTAATTTCTGGATCGTACCGAACTGTATATTTAACCTGCTCTCCTACCCCAATTACCCCGTCTTTTGTTACAAGATGATCGCTGTCGTCATCAACGTAAGAAACACCTATGTGGTATTCTCCTCCGATACCAATACCCATTATTTCTACTCCGTAAACACCGACTATAGGATTGAGAATTGTGATAAATTTTGGACCCAGCAGGTTACTGGTGGCCTCATAGAAAGCATCAGGAATTTGGTTTATATCTTTTGTAGTTATCTGCCCAAGAGGATTAGTTACTTTCACATCAACTGATCCGCCACTATTTGGTGGTGACGCAAACCAAAAAGAAAGAATTGAGCTAGATTCTTGTGGAGGAATCTGGGTCGAGTAAGCATTACTCGTACTAAATAAAAGGAAAAAAGTGAGTAGAATAGCCAAACCCATCCGCAAAGTTTTCCCGAGGTCCATTTTCACATTTCTAGTATACCAAGAAAATTATTTTTTCTTGCGCCAAGCTTCTATATTTTTGTGGTGACCGGAGAGAAGGACTTTAGGAACGCTGTGTTTCTTGCCCTTATAGACAATAGTTTCAGGGCGGGTATAGACATCGGAGGACGCTGTGCGAGTTTCTTCAATTGAGCCCTCATTTCCAAGCACCCCTGGGAGTCTTCGAGCGACAGCATCAATAATCACCATTGCAGGCAACTCCCCTCCTGTAAGCACGTACGGGCCGATTGAATATTCTTGTGGTTTTAGGATTTTTGTAACGCGCGCATCAATTCCTTCATATCTTCCGGAAATGAGAATAATGTCGCCTTTGAATTTTGCGAGCGAGTCTGCATCTGCATTGGTAAATTGTTTCCCGCGTGGGGAAAGAAAAATGATTTTTGCTTTCTTTTTTCCCTGTGCTTTGGCAACTGCTTTAAGCACAGGAAGTGCCTGCATGACCATTCCCGGTCCCCCACCGTACGGCTTCTGGTCAACCCTCCTCCATTTATCATCCGCAAAATCGCGAGGATTGTAGAATTTAATTTTTACTTTCCTATCCTCTTGGGCACGCGAAATTATGGACTCCCCGAGATAGGAGCTAAATGCCTCGGGAAAGAGAGTGACTACATGGAAATTCATCCCGTTAGAAATCGATTAGTTAATATAATTTTATTCACTCTGTACTACCAAGTTAAGCTAGTCTACTTACTTAACTCCCGTTTACTACGTCCACCCTGGGTGGACTATTTCTAACGGGATTCATGTCTGGAAAATACCACACATCCTTTCTTCTGTAAAACAGAGGTTTTGTCTAGAGCAGGCCGTTAAATGAACCGAGGTAGGAGTTGAGGAAACTTGGTAGGACGAAGATAATTCCTATAAGAGGAAGAACAAAGAGAATAATTGAAACCCACATAATCATAAGGAAGTATTTTCGTGTCTTTTCAACCGACTTCCAAATAGCATCAATTTTAATTTCCTGCTGTTTGATTCTTTCAAGTAGTTCGTTTTCCATTAAATACAAGTATAGCAAAAACCCGCCTTTCGGCGGGTTTTGTTTTTAGAGTTTCAAATCCTCCATCATCTCGTCAACTGTTTTCATCGGGTTGGGAGAGGTACTGCCGGTACTACTACCCATACCCATGCTTCGCTTCCCTCCTTCCGGCTCATTTATTTTTAGATTAACACGAGCGTTGTTCTTCATTCCCACCACGCGCAAGAGCGTGCGGATTGCTTTTGCGGTATTACCCGAGCGTCCGATAACTTTACCCATGTCTTCCGGATGAACATCAAGCGAAAGGAGAACTCCCATCTCATCCACCTTTCGTCCGATTTTGACATCGCCCGAGTGATCAACAAGCGCCTTTATAAGGTATTCAAGAAACTGTTTGTCTTGTTCCATTTCAGTATTGATTAGCTAAAAGTAATACAACCGAGATACTCGTTTAATAATAGCAGAGAGATTGAGGTAGTCAAAACCCCTCCGAGAGGAGGGGTTTATTATGCGACAACTTCTTCTTTCTTCTCTTCTGCAGAAGTAGGAGCTTCGGAAGTGACAGCTTGTGGAGTGGCAGCTCCAACAGGTCCTGCCTGCGCAGGCAGGGCTTCGGCTTTGATAGGCGTTTTGCGAGGCAAGACGTTTACTTTCTTTCCAACAATTACTTTCTCATCAATGAGCATGTTGTAGATACGAGGAGTAGCTTGAGCACCTTGTGAGAGCCAGTAGGTAACACGCTCACGATCTAGAGTAGTGAAGCCTTTCTTGTGCGCATTGAAAGAGCCGACGATTTCGATGAATTTTCCGCTCTTGGTCGAGTTGTGGGAATCGGTCACCATAACGCGGAAGTCCGGCTGGTGTTTGCGTCCGACTCTCTGTAAACGGATTTTTAACATAGGGCAAATACTAACAGAAGCCTTTGTGTCGGTCAATTCGATGGATGGAATCGCAAAATACAAATCAATCTGCTATAGTCAGTCTCATGAAGACAGAGTCCCCCTCCGACCAAGGCGAAAACAAAAATGCCTCGCGCCGAGAAATAGGTAAGATAAGCCTCAACAGCCGAGGAGTCGGTTTTTTTTCGTCTCCAAACTCTCCCGATGATATAGAGATAAAACAGGAGAACCTAAAGACTGCACTGAATCGCGATGAAGTGGAAGTGCTCATTCACCCTCGCATTGGAACCTATCGCCAAGCAGGTGAAGTGGTAAATATCATTGCCCGAGCAAAAACACGCTTCGTGGGAGTCATAAAACAGGAAAACGGATTTACCTATCTTATCTGCGATGACAAGCGCGTGTATCGCGACTTCATGATAGAAGGAGTAAAAGAGGGTGAACCGATAAAAGGCATGAAAGCTCTCGTTGAAATGACGACGTGGAATCACCCTCACGAAAATCCTCGCGCAAAAATTCTAAAAATCATCGGTACTCCGGGCGTGCATGACGTTGAAATACAATCAATCGTCCTTGGAAAAGGATTTGATACCGATTTCGCCAAAGCTGTGGAAGATGAAGCGGTACGAGTGGCAAAAGAGTTCAGCCCTCCGAGCACACAGGAAATTGCCTTACGCCGAGACTTCCGAAACAAAGTGGTATTCACTATCGACCCGGTGGACGCAAAAGATTTTGACGATGCTCTTTCACTTGAAAAGAAGCCTGATGGCAACTATGAGATTGGAGTTCACATTGCCGACGTTTCCCACTATGTGCAGGAAGGAGGCGTGCTTGATGCCGAGGCAAAAAACCGCGGACTTTCGGTCTACCTTGTAGACCGCACGATTCCTATGCTTCCGCATACACTTTCGGACGACCTTTGCTCTCTTAATCCAAGTACCGACAAGCTCACCTTCTCCGCAGTTGTCATCATGACGCCCGAGGGAGTGGTCAAAGACCGATGGTTTGGGAGAACAATCATCAATTCAAAGAGACGCTTCACCTATGAAGACGCGCAAGAGTCAATAAATAATGGAGGCGACTATGCCGACGAACTACGCACTCTCAATACGCTTGCTAAAATACTGCGCAACAAGCGCTTTGCCATGGGAGCGATAGACTTTGAAAGAAAAGAAGTCAAATGCGAGATAGACGACAAAGGCGTGGTGGTGCGCATTTACGCAAAAGAGCGCCTCGACACCCATAAGCTCGTGGAAGAATTCATGCTTTTGGGCAACCAAGCGGTCGCCACATTTCTTTATCAGGCGCAAAAAGGCCAAGGAAACAAAGTGGGCTCGGTCATTTACCGCATTCACGATGTCCCCGACAAAGACCGCATTGAAAACCTCGCCATGTTTGTCAAAGCGATGGGCTATACCCTACCCATCCACAATGGAAAAGTCTCGGGAAAAGACATGAATGCGCTTCTTCAGCACATAGACGGAAAAGTAGGAGAATCGCTCATCAAAACCGCCGCTGTGCGAGCGATGGCGAAGGCAATTTATTCCACGAAAAATATCGGGCATTTTGGGCTCGCATTTCAATATTACACACACTTCACTTCCCCTATCCGCCGATATCCGGACCTCCTTGTGCACCGATTGCTCGGACAATATCTCCACGACAAAAATATTCCGCTCAACGAATTTGCCAAATACGAGAAAATCGCCGCCTACGCATCGCAAAAGGAAAAGGAGGCATCTGAAGCCGAGCGCGAATCGGTCAAATACAAGCAGGTAGAATTCATGCAGAAGTTTATTGGTCAGACATTCAAAGGAATTATCTCAGGCGTGAGCGAATGGGGTCTCTACATTGAGGAAAGCGAAACTCTCTCCGAAGGAATGGTCAAATTGAGGGACATGAAAGATGATTTCTACACGCTTAATGAAAAAACATATTCTCTCGTAGGGCAGAAAACCAAGAAAACATACTCACTGGGCGATGAGGTAACCTTTAAAGTAATGGGTGGCGACGCTGAACGCAAAACCCTAGATTACGTTTTGGTATAAGAATATTTTTAAATTTTGTACCAAAGAAAAACCCCACAGATTTTAGGTCTGTGGGGTTTCGACTATTCGAGCTGGAGAAGAAAGTTGTACCTCTTTCTCACGCCCAACGATAGCGCAGCTTCCGACATAGGAAGCGCGTATTGTGCCGTTGGAGTGCCGATGAAGCAGCCCTTGGGCCAAACTGCTGAATTTTGCGCAAGTAAACCCGTCTGCTTGCGACATGAGAAAAATACAACAGTTAGACTGGCCAATTTTGCATACCGCCACTTCGGCACCCTGGGGAACGCGGGCCATGTTACCCCTACCAAAAAACTTGACGCCGAAAACTTTCTCACTTTCGTCCGCCATGATTTTAAAGCCGGTGTCATGAATTTCAATTCTGACCTTTCGTCCTGAAAGCCAGGTTAGAATTTCAGGTAAGTAAGCGCAGACATTGGAGCCCCCAATACCGCCCTCAAGCTTAAGCCGAGCAAGTTTGTCCGGTTCATACAAGAGCCGGTATTTTGACTTACTGTCAGCATGCAAGGTATAAGACTCCCCATTAGATCGCTGACTGACAAGCTTACCCTTGAGCTTCCAAAGCACTTCATCAATAAACGGGTAAATATCAATCGTGGCTCCACTGTCTTGGGTAAGATCCCAAGGACGACTGAGCCAGACACCGCTGTATACAATCCTTCCTTTAAGAATTTTCATTTTTACCACCTCCCTTTCAAAGTTTTCAATGTTTACGCGAAACGACTCTGTAAGCACATTACTCCAAAAAATAGAAATATCAAATTGATTTTTATCTCTATCCCCTATTTTCGTATATTTTGTATATTTTGCATAAAAAAATACATTTCCGAGGAAATGTATTTGAATGAAAGAACGGGTATGAGAGAGTGAAAATGATAAGGGGAAAGTGAGCAGAAGCGCACAGTTTGGGAATTGCTTGGAAAGCAATCAAAAACTGGGGGCAACTGGACTCACCCACCTTATCGAAGAACTTCTCAACCGTCTCTGTGTGGAGTATAGCAAATTCACAGCTTCTGTCAAGAGGACTCTAAAACTCCTCTAATTGAGGCTTGAGTTTTGGAGTAACTGTTACTGTATTTGAAACTGTTTGAGAAGAGTCATTGATATCCTGACAGGTGAGTGTAAAGGTTGTCGGGGAAACAACATCGCGGAGGAGAGAATCAACTCCGGAAGTGTCGGAAGGGGTGAAGGAGCCGCTAGTTGCTGTGCAATTCTCTGCATTTTCAAGATTCCAACCTATTTTATATTTATGACCAACAATGATACTGATGTTGGTAGTATCATTGGCTGTCCCAAGAGGAATTTGTTTACCAAGGTCATTAAGAAAGGCACTGGCTGGAGAATAATCCTTGACGTAGAGGTCAACATTAAATGTTCCCGGATATGCAACCCTCACCTCTGGGCATGTTGCGGAAGCACTTATAGCAGACGCCGAATCTTGAAAGCGTACTGTGGTGTCTGAATGCCTTCCGGGATTGGGATAAGTCATTGTGAGCGAAGAATCACTTGTGTTTCCGTCGTCAGGAGCTACAGCGCCTGCAGTCGCCCATGCATAGGTATAAGGAGATGTACCATCGGAAGCAGATGCGTTCCATGTTGCGCTCCCGCCAGGCTGTATGGGAGACGCAGTCGCCAAAGTACATGTCGGTGCGGCAAGAGTAATTGAGACTCCTCCACCGCCTCCTCCCCCACCACCGCCACCAGTGTCGGGGTCGTCCGGACAACCGAAGAACCAATTAAGGTCGCAGGAATTGTAATCAACAACCGCTACCACAATGAGCGCAATAATAAATTGAATTCCGAAAGCTACGGAGGGTATGAGTATTATGAGTATAAGCGCTATCAAAAATTCTAGTCTTAGGCTCCTTTTCATCATCATATCAATATAGTATACCTCAATTTAATTCAGTATGCATATAAGGCAATGCTTATAGTGTTAGTGAAGAAAATTGTAATTAAAAGAAGTGTTACAAACGGTACTATAACCCTTACATTAACGTATTTCTCATTGAGAAATCCCCTATTTAGAAAAAGTACGCCTGCCATAAGAGCAAAAACAGCGGGTGGTAAAAAAACCGAGAAACTTGCGTATTGGGATACAAATATCCCAAAATATCGCACTAGGCTTAGTCCCAAGAGGAGAGCGGTACTTATAAGTGATACGGACAGAGTCCAGCGACGGCGGTTGACGAGACCATAGCCTATAAAAAAATTAAGCACAACATAACACAAAAATAACAGTTCAAGAATTACAATTGAGAACATATTCTCGGGCGCGATAGGAAAGCGCAAAAACCTCTGGAGAATGTTGAGCAGGGTAAATAGCCCAAAAAAATAAAAAGCGGTGCCCGCGACGCTGGTGAAAGCATAAAAGAGCGCCTTTTTAATGTTGAGTGGTGCAGGAGAGGAGGGAGAGGATATATTCATAGGGATGTTGTTCATGCTTACGTATATGGATTATACTATATAGAATACAATTGTACGCATACATGGAACCAACTACTTCAAACAATAATTTATTAAAAATAGTTCTGTTGCTTATTATCGGTTTTGCAATCGGCATTGGCGGTATGTTTGTGTTTGTGTCTTCCGATTACTATAAAAATAAGCTCTTGGGCACCAACCAGAGCACGCCAGACAAGACCAACACTCCGGGACAAAATACAAGCACTGCCGACACAGGAGAGAGGAAAATAATTGTTCCTAAAAGTATAGCTACCGAAAGCTATTATTTGTCCATCAATAGTATGGTGACAAATCTCAATGCTATAGGCCTTCTCAATAATGATTTAACTGTATTGCTTAATAACGTAAAAAAATACAACGAAGAAAAAAACTACGAAAAACTCTTTACTGTGGTGGTGGATGCCAAGTTGCTGCTTAAAGAAGGCGAATCGTATTTGAAAACATTCCAGGCAAGTATTGAGAGCCTCTCTACCGCAAACCAGGCAACCAAAGACATTCCTATACGTTCGGCAACCAACAAATCCGTAGCTGCTGGGAGAGAATACGCAACCGCACTCAATAACTATTTTGTTTCGATTAACGGTCTACTGGACGGCACGGCACCGAGTCAAGCTGAATTAAATGATTTATCGAAAAATATAGACGCAGTAAAGACAATGGGCGCAAGTGCAGTAAAGGAAATGGAAACCCTTATTGATTTAATAAACGCAAAGGTTCTGGAAATCTCCAAGAGTCTTAGATAAGAAGTGTTCACTCCCTCTGTGCTCTCTTAACAAAAATAAAAAGAATTACGAGTAAACTCAGGAGACCCACGACAGTAGGATAGACAAGAAGGAAAGCTAAAAAAGCCAGAGTGAAGCCCGCATACATGGGATGCTTGATGAATCTGTACGTTCCGGAGGTATTTTTTTCCGGATTGATTGAAAAAACAACTTCTCGAAAAGATAAAGAGCGTATAACCCATCGGTCCATCATGGCAAGTGCAATTCCAACTAAGAAAATACCAAGCACAACTGCGAGAACTACGGGTGTAGCAAAGAAAGGGAGAAGCTCTATGCGCGATATCCCGAAAAATCCCGCGGTATGCATGAGTGTGACAAAGAATATAATCGCGTAAAATTGGCGTTTGGCCAGTTTATCGTCAGGCAGAGAAACGCGATTTTTTGATGACACATCCCGAGACAATAGCGGAGCTGCAAATAAGAACATCCAAAACGCAAGCTAGCCAAAAAAGAATGCTGTGGGAAGTGTGTAATATTGTATGTCCATATTCGTTGCATAAATTATACCAAATAATGTAAACCCTACAGCAACACTATGTACGTTTTTTGATACAATAATCTGATGATTTTATGGGAAAACAAAAAGGCGCTCAAAGACCTCATAGGGAGCCTGAAGACGAGCCCCCATTCTGATTTTTATAAAAATAAGTTCTCGGGCTTGCCACAAGGGTCCGATAGCCCACTTGAAACTCTTCCCTTCCTTTTACGAAATGAGCTTGTAGACACTCCTCCTGATAAGCGTTTGTATGTGCCATACAACGAGGTGCTCTTTGTCGGCTATACGTCTGGCACAACAAGTGGAAAGCCTCTAGTGATGTATTTTTCTGTCATAGATAATTATTTTTTTCAGCCGTCCTTGGGAGTCCCCGTTTCGCGCATTCTTATTACCTATCCCCCGCTCAACAAAAATTTTGGCGCAAGTTTTATCCAGCAGTGCCATCAAGCGAAACGAAAAGTAACGCCTGTTTTCGGCGATTATCAAAATCTGCCGAACAGCGCCGTGCTGGCAAAAGAAACTAATGTTGACGCTCTCTACGCAACGCCCACGATAGCACTGAAGCTTGCAAGCGAGATTTCGAAATTTTATTCTCCGGAGAAGTTCAAACTCCTGGCTCTTTCTTCGGAAACACTCACTCCAGGACAGAGAAAAGAACTCAGAGGTTTGTATCCGAAGGCCGATATTGCTAATCTCTATGGTTCTTGCGAAATAGGCCAGCTCATACTCTTCCCCTGCAAAAGGATACTTGCAGAAAAGAAAGATGAATTTCACTTCTTAAGCGATGCAATTGTGGCACTTGAACTTGTGGAGGGCGAGTTGGTCCTTACTTATAATCTTAATAGGGCGTTTCCTCTTGTACGATACAAAACGGGAGATTTTTTTGAAGTAGCACAAGAAAAGTGTTCCTGCGGACTGCCAGGTAAGACTGTGCGCTGGTCTGGGAGAATGGGTGTGGATAAATTAAAAATTCACGGCATTGAGATACGGGTTGAAGCTGTTGAAGAAGCACTTGGGAACAGCAGCTTTCTTTCAAGCCAGGGTTATCAAATCCATTTTTATAAGGAAAGTGAAGTTTCAGAGAAAATTAGGATAGTGGTTGAGGTGAAAGAGATGGGGCAAACTAATGATAGTATCCTACTACTGATACGCACCGAGCTGTTAAAAAACTGGAAGGTAGCGGCGGGTATGTCATTGGCGCAGGCTCTGCAAAAAGAAGTCTTCAGCTCTTTTGACGTGGTCTTTGTGAAAGAGTTTTCCTTGGAGTCTCAAAAAGCAAGGCGTTTGGTAAGTCACTTATAGCTCTATGAAAATAATCACTGACATATACACAAAAAACACCTACGTCCTGCCTATTACTTCAGCTATTCTTTTGGTGCTCACATTTCCTCCGTTCAATTTCTGGTATCTGACATTCGTTGTTTTAGTACCATTTTATATTTTTCTTTTCAAAGAAAATTCCGCTAAAAAAGTGTTTATAGGCGGAATGCTTTTGGGGCTCATTTTTTCGGGGTATCTCTCATATAGCACAATTTCCTCCTTTACCTGGATAGGAGAAGCGCATCTCTTCACAACGTTAGTAAAATTTTTATTTATTCCGGTGGTTGCACTTTCA
>JBBTXU010000041.1:0-3827 GCA_038062155.1 Patescibacteria group bacterium
TAGTTGATATTGGCGGGGGAACGACTGTTGTCGCCGGTATTTGTCTCGGAGGAATCGGTGCGTCAACATCAGTCAAAGTAGCGGGGGATCGCATTGACCACGCAATTGCCGACTATATTAAAAAAACATTTAACTTGGCAATTGGAGAGCAAACCGCTGAAGATATAAAAATCCGCATTGGTTCAGCACTTCCACTTGATGACGAGTTGTCCGCAACTATTAAGGGACGGGATTTCATTTCAGGCCTTCCTCGTTCAATTGAAATAAAGACTAACGAAATACTCAAAGCAATCGGCAAAGAACTCCAAGAAATAATCAAAGCGATAAAAAACGTTCTTCAAGATACTCCGCCGGAGCTCTCATCCGACATTATTGATAAGGGGATTATTATGACCGGAGGCACGTCTCAACTGCGCAATTTTCCGGAGCTTGTGTTTCGCAGAACCGGAGTGAAAGCTATTCTTGCCAAAGACGCGCTCTTTTGTGTCGCGCGAGGAACCGGCATCGCGCTCAACCATCTTGATACGTACAAAAAAACCATCATCGCCAAGCGTTAATTTAGATTACCTCTACAGTGCTCTATCTCTCGAGCGTCTTCATCATGCGTATCTTTTACAGGGCGATGAAAGCGCTTTGATTAAAGCGCTCAAAGTGTTCTTGAAGGACACGTTTAGCATGACAGATGGCCATCCGGATTTCTTTTTTAAAATATTCGATACACTGACAATTGATGACAGCAGGCTTCTCAATGGCATGGGGTTGCTGCGATCTCTTTCCTCGGGCCCCAGAGTCTTTCTGCTGGCTCTGCGCTCTATTACAGCTGAAGCACAGCACTCACTTCTCAAACTTCTTGAAGACCCCGCTCCCGGGGTACTCTTTTTCCTTATCGCGCCTCCAGGAGTATTTTTACTTCCAACACTTTTTTCTCGTTTCTCATCGCATTCTTTTACCCCGGCGTCTGTTGCAGATACGAATGCTTCTTCTTTTCTCTCTGCGTCGCTACCCGAAAGACTCTCCTTGATAGGGGACATCATTGAGGAAAAAGATAAAAAGAAAGCGCTTGATTTTCTCAATGCCCTGGAAGCAGTTGTAGAGGCGGCCAAAGAAACTGCTCCGCTTGAGACTCTTCAGGCACTCGTGCTCGCGCGCTCATATTTATCTACTCGCTCACCCTCGGTTAAGATGATTCTTGAATCTCTCGCACTTACACTGCCTGCCAAGTAGATTTTTACAACCATTCTGCTACCATAAGCCTATGAACTACAATTTTGCCCCCGCAAAAGCAAAAATTACCGAAATAACTCTCCATCTTGAAAATGAACTTAAAAGCATTCGCACCGGACGTGCCTCTGCCGCTCTTGTTGAAGGAATCTCTGTCAGTACATATAGTTCGACTTTGCCCTTACGCCAAATTGCCAATCTCTCCGTTGAAGATGCAAAAACCGTGCGTATTACTCCCTGGGATGCTTCTTCCATTAAAGAAATAGAAAAAGCAATCATGGTCGCCAATCTCGGGGTAGGAACGTCTGTTGATGAAAAGGGGGTGCGGGTTGTATTTCCAGACCTTACGTCAGAGCGCCGCGAAATACTTGCAAAATCTGCTCGGCAAAAATTGGAAGAAGCAAAAATCGCCCTCAGGCACGAGCGTGACCGCTTATGGAGCGATATCCAAGGGAAAGAGAAGCAGGGAGGAATGAGCGAGGATGAAAAGTTTCGCTTTAAGGACGAAATGGAGAAGCTCATCGCGGATGCCCAAAAGAAATTTGAAGGGATGACTCTTAAGAAGGAACAGGAGATAAAAAGTTAGTTCATGACGATTCTCATTTTTCTCCTTATCATCGGCTCGCTTGTGCTTGTCCATGAATTCGGGCACTTTATTACCGCAAAAAAAAGCGGAATTAGAGTTGAAGAATTCGGTATCGGGTTTCCGCCCCGTATTGTAGGATTGAAATATGGAGAAACTCTCTACTCCATAAATCTTATCCCGTTTGGAGGATTCGTGAGGATTTTTGGTGAAGACCCCGAAGAAAAAGAGCTTTCTTCTGAAGAAAAGAAAGTCAGTTTTGCCCACAAATCTGCCCTTATCCAAGGCCTTGTTATTGCCGCGGGTGTTTTTTTCAACTTCATTTTTGCATGGATTCTTCTCGTCGCAGCGCTCATGTCGGGCCTCCAAGTTCCTACCGATTTCGCAGGAGTCACCGAAGGGAAGCTTGTGGTGACTTCCGTTCTCGCTAAGTCTCCCGCGGATATTGCTGGGCTTGCATCCGGGGACGTGCTTCTTTCTTTGGAAGATGAGGGGAGTACCAGTCAAGAATTAACACCAGAAACAGTTTCTTCTTTTATTGCGGGAAGCCAGTCGAAGGACATACGCGTTCTCTATCAAAGAGGAAATGAAAATTTCACCACAACAATCGCTCCGAAAGAGGGGATTATTGTCGGACGTAGAGCAATTGGTATTTCAATGGACATGCTCGCCGATGCGCATCTTTCATTTTTTGAGGCTGTTCCTGCAGGACTTTCCGCGACGGTTATTCTCACACAGCGCTCAGCTCAAGCACTCTTCGCATTTTTTGGTGGGTTGCTCATCGGCTCTTCAAACTTTTCTCAAGTAACCGGTCCTGTGGGGCTTGTGGGCGTGGTGGGAGACGCATCTCGTTTGGGTTTTGTACACCTTCTTTTTCTTGCCGCAGGAATTTCAATTCAGCTTGCGGTAGTCAATGTTATTCCGTTTCCAGCGCTTGATGGGGGGCGTCTTCTTTTTCTTTTTATTGAAACCATAAAAGGGTCCCCGATTAGGCCCTCGTTTGTCCGAGCAGCCCACGGAGTCGGCTTCATACTCTTACTTGCACTTATGTTCGCTGTGACCTGGAGTGATATTGTTCGGCTCATTTAGCTCAAAATTTGCTGCCCCATTTTTTTTCGGGTACTATTGGTGGTAATGCGACAATCCCACCTCTTTACAAAGCCCCGAAAAGAAGCACCTCACGATGAGGTGGCGCGAAATGCAGAGCTCCTTATTCGTGGCGGTTTTATCCATAAAGAGATGGCCGGCGTGTATTCGTATCTCCCTCTGGGGCTGCGAGTTCTCAATAATATTTGTAATATCATTCGCGAAGAAATGAATGCAATTGGTGGAGAAGAAGTATTTCTTTCAAGTCTCCAAGATAAGAGCGCGTGGGAGAAAACAGGAAGGTGGAGTGAAAAAGAAGTGGATATATGGTTTAAGACTGCACTGCAAGGCGGTGGAGAGCTTGGTCTTGCGTTCACGCACGAAGAACCTTTGACCGCACTTCTTACCGGACATATTTCTTCTTATCGTGATTTACCTCGCTTTATTTATCAGATACAGACAAAATTTCGCAATGAAATACGGGCAAAAAGCGGAATCATACGAACCCGAGAATTTTTAATGAAAGATTTGTATTCGTTTTCCAGGAGTAAAGAGGAACACGATGTCTTCTATGAGAAGGCAAAAATGGCCTACACTAAGGTTTTTTCGCGCGTTGGGTTAGGAGAAAAGACTCACCTTACCTTTGCTTCCGGTGGCTCATTTTCAAAGTATTCCCATGAATTCCAAACCGAATGCGACGCGGGAGAGGATATCGTATATGTCGATCAAAAAAAAGGGATTGCGGTTAATCGTGAAGTCTTAAACAATGAAGTGCTCTCCGAGCTTGGTCTTTCAAAAAAAGATCTTGTGGAGAAAAAAACTGTTGAGGTAGGAAATATTTTTGAATTAGGAACACGCTTCTCTTCCGCATTGGGGCTTTCTTTTAAAAGCGCAGAAGGTGAGATGTTTCCGGTCATTATGGGAAGTTACGGAATTG
>JBBTXU010000042.1:0-2644 GCA_038062155.1 Patescibacteria group bacterium
CGACGATTCCCCAAATGGAAGACATGACGAAGAGAGCGATAACTCCCCAAAGCATTTTATCCTTACCGGCTTTTTGCGTAGTTTCGTCTCCGCCTGCCATAATGTATTGCGCCAAACCCCAAAAGAAGAAGAGGAGAGCGGCTGCAAAAGCGACTGGAATAAGCAAGGTGATGATATTGCTTATTTGATTAACAAGGCTGGTAATATTACCGAGCTGAGCGAATGCGACGGCGGGAGCAGCCACAATAGCTGCAAGCGCGATTATTTTTTTCATGTATTTGAACACGTGAATAAAAGACTAAAGACCATTAAAATGACCCTCTTATTGTACCCTCTTTAGAGCCTAAAGACAAGGCATTTGTTGATAAGTGGCACTTATATAGTTCCGAAAAGACTGAAACTAAACCAACCGACGCCAAACAGGCTTTGTTGGAGAAAACCAACGATTCCCCAAATGGAGGAAATGATAAAGAGTGTGATAACTCCCCACCCCATGAGCCGTTTCCCTTCTTCAAGTGATTTATCCCCCCCTATATGGAGAATAAAACGAGCCAACCCCCAAATAAAAGTGAGCAGTGCCGCAGCAAATGCAACATAAATAAGGTTGTTGAGCTGAATAAGCCCTAAGATAAGGAATTCTTGAATGCTTGAAATTGCAAAAGCGGATAGTGGAAAGAAAGCAGAAGTGAAAGCAATATATTTTTTCATATCACAGTAATTATATTATACCTTCAAAGAGGCTTCGCGCACTACTGGATAATGGTATTAATGGTCGTTGCAAGGACTTGCGCTATGGACCACGCACCGAGAAGAACAAGCGCCCCCACGCCTGTCCAAAAGAATGCCTGGCGAGCGAGAAGTATTTTTGCCGCTATACCCTGTGCTGTCACGAAAAGGAAACCGGAATAAATAATCATGAGTACTACAACGCTTCCCCCTACTGGAAGTACAATATCATTAGCAACCACTCCTACAAACTCTCCTAGAGTATCGGTATTCCCCTTCAAAGGATTTTCAATGCGGTCGTTTGCCTGTCCGCCACCTTGTGAACTTTGAGGTGACGATGCGGAAGGAATATTTCCACCGCCACCAGAAGGTGCTTGAGCGATTCCCCCAGATGAAGGAATTTGCACCGCCGGTTGTGTGCCGGGGATTGGAATGAGAACAGCAGAAGGAGAAACTGGAGGAGTTGTGCTAGTTGGTTGTTGCGTTGATGGAGGCGGAGTGGTGGTTGGAGTTTGGGGAGGGGGATTTGTCGTTCCTGAAGAAGGTTGTTGCGGAGGAGGAGTCGTGGGCGACGTATCAGCAACCGTAAGAGTGACTGTCTGAGTTTGAGAAAGGCTTCCATCAGATACAGTAAAGTTCAAACTGTAATCACCCGCCTGACTACTACTTGGTGTCCAACTCACTGTCTTAGTTGTTGAGTTAAATGTCGCGCCGGAGGGAAGTCCGGTTGCCGAATACGTGAGCGTATCGCCGTCGGGGTCAAACGCGCTTACTGCAAAATTGAGTGCTGCGCCCTCTTTACCTGTTTGATTTCCTATGGTTTGGAATACAGGCGCTCGATTAACTTTGCTAACGCTAATGACAATTGCTTTGCTTGTAGTGACAACCGAGTCTGCAACTGCAAACGTCACGTTGTGATTGTCCGTCTGCATACTTGTCGGCGCCCACGAGAATGTTTTCGTCTGTGAATTAAAGATCGCACCTGCGGGGAGATTGGTTGCTGAGTACGTGAGTGGGTCAGAGTCTGGGTCTGTTGCATCAACAGTGAAAGAAAGGGCTGTGTTGGTCGTAGCTGTCTTATTGTTGAGGTTTTGGAATACGGGCGAGCGGTTTGTATTTGCCACCGCAATTGAAACGAGTTGGTCTACTTTAAGCGCACCGTCAGATACGCTAAAGGTAAGAACGTAATTCCCTGATTGAGTAAAGCTCGGAGTCCACGTAAATGTCTTTGTCGTCGCACTAAATATCGCGCCCGGAGGAAGTACTGCAATAGAGTATGCTAGTGCGTCGCCGTCGGGATCGGAGCCGGCAAGAGTGAACGAAAGCGCCGAGTTTTCGGCAACCGTTTTGTTTCCAACGGTTTGTAATGTTGGTGCGCGATTTACATTAGAAACCGTGAGTGTAAAGGTTTTATTTGTGCTCAACACACCATCCGAAACAGAAAATATGATTGGATAACTTCCCGACTGAGTATACGAAGGTGTCCACGTAAAAAGTCCTGTTTGAGCGTTGAGCTGGCTACCCGCAGGAAGAGCGCTTCCAGAATATGTAAGTATTTTTCCCTCTGGGTCAGAACTCTGGAGTGTAAGTGTAAACGGCACGTTTTCCTGAGTTGTACCTGATGAAGGCACGGAAAGCGTGGGGGCAGTATTAGTTGTAGGTGTGGGAATGGGTGCTGGAGCAGGAGTTGAAGAAAATTCATACGCACCGAGGTCAACTACTCCGCCTACAATACGAGCGCTTCCGGCAAGGTCGTATGTCGGTAGCAAAGTATTAGGAACACCTTTATTGATAGCGGGACTTGAGGAGATAAGTTTGTAATCATTGCCGGCTATATTTGAAAATTTTGGATCTCCCCACAAACTTCCTGACTGCGGTGTGAATTCTGCTGTTGATTTTCCAGTCCTATACCAGCGCA
>JBBTXU010000042.1:2654-17008 GCA_038062155.1 Patescibacteria group bacterium
CTGACCCTGCGGGCAGTTGCACTGAATCGCTCCGAGGTTCAGGTTGCCGGTCGTCCCCGCCACCTCCCCGCCGTTCATTGCAACGGTGGAGTTATATACCTTAATATTACCGGCCCGCACATTAATGCCAACTGACGCAGTGAAGCGTCCCGTAGGAGAAGTTTGGTCAACCAAGTCGTAGATAAGAGTATTTATGACATTAACATTGGTACCCCACAACTTGAGACCGTTAGTATTATGGTGGGAGATTATGTTTTCAATGCGGACATTATCACCTTTGATATCAAGGCCGGCGTCTCCATTGTAAGAAGACACAATCCGCCGGAATGTAAGATTGTAGGTATCACTTTCAAAAATAAACCCATCGCCATTCTGGAAGCCGTCATCTTGAATGTTTGGAGTAATTGCATAGGAAGTGACAATGTCTTCCATCAACACATCATGGGTATCCCCCTCCGCACGGAAAGCAAAATAACTGCGAGTCACGTTTGCATTTCGAACAGTGATATTGTAGCCACCACGAATAACAACGACATATTCGTTGTTATTCCCCCGTAAACCGTCAATTACAATATCGTGACTGTTTCCACTTATCTGAATTCCCCGAGAGAATGCAACTCCTATATTTTCAAAACGGATGTAATGTTTACCGACCGTATCGATGACCGGTGCAAACGATCCGGAACTTGCTTTTTTAAGCGACCCGTCAAGCAATACCGTCCCCACTCCTACCACTTTTATCGGTGTACTTGCGGTTCCGGAATTTACGAACAAAGCAGTTGAATTTTCTTTATACACTCCCGCAGAAATAAAAAGTGTTTCTCCAGCTTTCAACTTTGGAATAGCATATGCAAGCGTTTTCCACGGGTTTGCCTGCGTTCCGCTGTTTGAATCCGAACCGCTGATTGCAACGTAATAAACTTTTGTCACAACTGCATTCGGAGTCGCACTCACGTCATTTATTACAATCAGCACGCTTCTGTCTGTTTTTGCTACTCCATCAGTGACGCTAAATACTACGGTATGATTGCCTGCTTGTGCTGAATTTGGCGTCCAACTAAAAACTCGTGTTGCTCCATTAAATACTGCACCCTGTGGAAGTCCGGTTGCCGAGTATGTAAGCGAGTCGTTGTCGGAATCACTTGCGCTCACTGCAAAACTCATCGGACTGCCTTCATTGCCTGTTTGGCTAGTAATTGCGGTAAATACAGGAGGGTTATTAACTACTGCAATAACTACATTTGTCGTTGTAGTCAGGACAGCATCTTTGACGGAAAACGTTACCGTATAACTCCCAACCTGGGTCAATGTTGGCGTCCAGCTGAAGGTGCGAGTGGAAGCATTGAATGTTGCGCCAGTGGGAAGATTCGTTGCGGAATACGTGAGTGCGTCACCATCCGGATCAGTTGCGGTCATTACAAATGAAAGAAGTACACCTTTTGAAATAGTTTTGTCTCCCACGCCCGTGAATGTGGGCGGACGATTGACGTTGGTAACAGTAATTGGAACGTTTTGGCTGGCTTGTAGCGCGCCGTCGGACACAATGAAAGTCACTGTATAATTTCCTGCTTGAGCAAATGTCGGTGTCCAGCTAAAAGTACGCGTGGAAGCATTGAACGTCGCACCTGTAGGAAGATTGGTTGCCGAATACGCAATTGTATTACCGTCGGGATCTGAGCCATTGACAGTGAAAGAAAGTGAGGCTCCTTCCGCAACACTTTGCGTCGGTTGCACGGTAAGCGTGGGTGCACGATTGCCGACAGGTGTTACTACAGTTACTGCGGAACTTTTTGCTGACTCAAGATTCAGAGTATTAACCGCAGATACCTGATAGGAATATGAAGTTCCGGCAGAAAGACCTGTATCGGAAAACGAAATGGTTGAAGAAGTATTTACACTTCCGCCGCCCGTCGGTATGGGCGGAGCATCAATGGGTGTTGGGGAGCGTGGTGCAGGTGAAGGAACCGTAAGCACTTGGAGCTTGCTCCACGGAAATTGTTGGCTCATCAATTCGTATGCATACTTTCCACCGAAAAATTGTGAGGTCAAATCTCCACTTCCATATTGCCGAGTATCTTCTATGTAGAGCACTACCGCGCCCGCTCTGTCCTGAATGACTAACCCGTAGTCCCTTATTGCCGTAACTATCATTTTCACGATAGGTGCCCAATTCGGGTCGATAACAATGTTGGCTGGAAATCTAAATCGCGTTCCTGCGGGTAAAGCATTCGGACCTTCCCAGTACTGCACGCCGCCGTCAGTTCTCATTGCCGGCCACACAAATTTATTGGGCCCTTGAGGGATAGCGAAACCAAGCGCGTGCGGAATGACACCTGCTTTAAGTTCTGCAAGATAAATTGCTCCCCCCATAAGTGGCAAGCTGGTCGCTGTTGAGCCTTGCGCTTCCGGTCCGCCCCAAACATTTTTAATAACAGGGATAATGCCATCCGAATTTGAGACGTCAACGATATATCCGCCCCAGGACGCTTGCCATGCGCCATTAACTTTTTTGAGTTGCCAGAAATCGTAATAGACATCGTCTATTTGGTCCCATATAGCCAGGGAGCCATCGGAACCCGTTGCGGGAAGAGCATTGGTTGGAACACGGACGCCTTTCTTTGCAATTGAATTAAATGGTGACCATGTTGCTTCACTTCCGCCTTGAACAATAGTGACAGGCACTTTCACAGTTGACGGGTCGGTCACAATATATATTGGAGAAGAAAAATCACCTTTATTGATACCGGGAAGCCATGGAATTCCCGGACCTACTTTTGTCTGCCTAACAAGCTCACTTACCATCCCTGCGGAGTTGGAATGAAGCGGCTCGCTCACAGACAACTTTTTATTATAAAAACTATCGGGGCTAAAACGGCGACGGACTGACGAAGATGATTGTGTTGGTGCGGGCATGGTTGCAATCACTGTTCCGTTGCGATATACCTTATAATTTTTTATTCCTGACTCTGTGCCAGTCGAAGGTTGCCAAGAAAGATTAATCTGACTGGTAGAAACAGCAGACGCAGAAAATCCAGTTGGTGGACCAACTGTATACGGAGTAACAGAATTTGGCTCTCTATAACCTACGGCCGGCAAATAACCAGCCGCTTGCGGATGCCAGTAAGTTCCTTTAATGTTCACTCCGTCATAGTTGGTATTCTTGCTATTAAATGCGGGGTTTGTTCCCGATTGACTCGCCCCCTCTCCATCGTAGGTATAAGCCCCGGAATCTTTGTCTGTGTATGTCCCATGCCGAACCTGCCCATTCACTGTGCGGTCAGCCTCGATTGTAACAGTGCTAAGACCTGTCCCGCGAGAGCCGTCAAAACCGATAATGGTATTTGTCTTTGTAATAGACCCGGACGAAAAAGTTGTCTGAATTTTAAACCCATCTGATGAGTTTTGGTTATTTTCATAAAAAGTTGAGTTGTCAATAACCACCGTACCGAAGGTTTTTATTTGCGCTCCTGTTTGACTGCCACCGTTTGATTGCTGACTGTGTCCTAAAACATTGTGAAGTCTTAATTGTTTTGTTATGCCATTCCAAGTTCCTGAAGCATACGATTTAAAGTTGTGAAGATTTTTATAACTTACAAAATCGTATACATCGGTGTCACCTTTTACGTCAATTCCTGAATCAGCAGAAAGCGTTGCAAAACCTCTCCGGATTATAATTCCAGTGGATTCTTCTTCGCCAGTAAGAAAATCTCCTTGACGGTCCCCTGAATCTGTCCTTTCGTTAAAATCCGTACCCCACATATCCGTCATAACACCATTCCGATCAGGCGTGGTTTTATCATTCCCGCCCGATGTAGTCCCCCAATGGACGCCAGTTTGTCCAGGACATTTGTCATAAGTAGCCCCACCGCCATTTGCAGTAAACCGAGTCATGGTCCAGCCATCAACTCCATTTCTTAGGCGTATTCCTTCACGGCACATCCCATAAATTGTGTAGTCTGTCCAAGCCCATCCGCTTGTTGCCCCGCTCACTGGAACAACGCAGCTAGTTACTAGAGGACCGCAAGCAGCGTTTGTCGTGCCTGAAATGTCCATTGAAAAACGGGTGTAATAAGTTCCGCCTCTATTAAATTGCCAGCCGGTATTTTTTCCTTCCTCGGCTGTGCTTGATGTGTAATCGGGATTGTAATTTGATGGATTGCCCGTAAACACTCCAACATCGAAAGACTCAATTCGCCAGTCATTGAAAATATGGTAGTCAGCGTTAAGCCGAGCCCCAATAAATACCTGACTTCCGCTATCACCAGACGCGGGGTTTCTTACTCCTCTAAAAATTGGATTAGCACCGGTTCCGTAAGTACCGAAAGTGATAGGTGTCCCTGCCCCACACCCAGTTTTTGTTGCGCTAAAACCTGTTCCTGGGTAATTGTAAACATCCCCCCGATTGGCCAAAAGAGTGTCCCCACAATTAAGAACATTGTAAGCCGATTGAATATCACTCGCTTTCCATTCGTGGCCTACAGAACCATCACGGGTAGCCGTTCCTCCAGCCGCGCTGATATAGTAAGCAGTCGCCGCTGACGCGGTCCCTGTGGAGATAAAGTAGGATGCCAAAACTGCAACCAAAAAAAATAAAATTCGTTTATTCATTAGAGTCTCCTAGAGCACACGCAATAAAAAACCAAAAAAGAGAAGCTGTGAGAAAAAAGGAAACAAGCGAGAATGCTGTATTTCCTTTTTGCGGAGGAACAATATTCATTGCAAGAATCGTGGAGTGAGAGGAATACCGAGTGGAAATCCAAAGCTCTGTAAAAGAATGCGAACTATGCCCCAGACAGAGAGCATCATAAAGAGCGCGATAATTCCCCAGAGCATGAGCTTTTTCCCTTCCTTGACCGATTCTTCACTTCCACCTCTTGAGAGAAACTTCACCAAACCTGAGATAAAGATAAAAAGCGCCAAAGCAACCAAAAACGGCATGGCGAGGTTGCCGATATTGAGAATGGTGTCTACCACTTGGGAAAACGTCTGTGGCTGTGCAAAAGCGATGGAAGGAGCAAGTGTGAGAATTGAGAGAAAAAACTTCATGTGTATTATCCTGTTATTTGATTCACCGTATTTTTAATAACTTGGGCAATTGACCATGACCCCAAGAGAACAAGCGCTCCTACCGCGCTCCAGAAAAATGCCGAACGGGCGGTTTCAATCTTTGTCGGATTCCCTTGTGCGGTCACAAACAGGAAACCTGAATAAATAATCATAAGCACTACAATCACGCTCCCCACCGGCAGTACAATGTCATTTGTCAGCACCTGAACGAAAGCTCCCAGAGAATCTACTCCGCTTCGCAAAGGATTTTGGATGCGGACCTGCGCGAGAGCTACTGCGGGAAGCGTGAGATTGAATAATAAAAAAGAAATCTTTTTATACATAGTAGTTAACCTAAAAATGAATAACCTCCTTTAAGTAAAGCATTCACAATAGTATTGACCAATACCCACGCCGAGAGCACGGCGATAAAACCAAGAAGAACCATCAAAAATACTTGGTGAGCTTTTTTGACCTTGGTCATGTCCCCTCCCGCGGTCAAATACAGATATCCAGCATAGATGAAGGAAATGACTGCGAGCGAAGTAGACGCGACAATAAGAAAATTAATGATGTTTTTTGCGAGACAAAGAAGTTGAGTAAAATTACATGGGCTTTGAGGAGTACCGTCGCATGGCACTATGCCTAGGGAAGGAGTACAGACACCGATTGTCGCCTGAGTCTGCGAGCCCGCATTTCCAGTAACAAAATTACGAACTCGCGACATCCAGGAACCGAAAAATCCACCCGGTGGTGTAGGAGAAGGCGTACCAGCCGATGGGAACTGGCCACCTAAAGGTTGCCCCCGTGGTGGAACGTAGATAAAAATATCATCGTCGGGGTTTTCAAGACTGGAGCTTGAGGGTAATTGAACACTTCCAGAAGATTGGTTAGAAGAATTCTGTGCTTGTTCGGCAAGATATGCTTGATAAATAGCTGTTCGAATTTGTTCTTGCTGTTGTGGAGAAGAAGCATCGTACTGGGCCTTCATCGTGGAAGGAAGAAACTGTGAATTAAAAGAATTCAAAGTTCCAGAGTTAAAAAGTGCATTAGGAATCGTCATGCCACCAGACGGCATAATACCGGTTTGGCTTTGTGAGCTAGCGGCAGGCTGGGCACTGAGAGCTGCCGGAAAAGACAAACAGATAAATAAAAGAGCTCCCAGGACTGTTTTTTTCTTATTGGAAAAAATAAATTTACTCATAATATATAAAAATTACTTGGCATTTTTCTCTTGGTCTTTGAGTAGTTCTTTAATTTCCGCATCAGCTCGCAGAACCGCTTGAGAGGCGGATGTTCTCCCACCTGTTACTGATTCTATCATGGAGCGGAAAATCGCTTCGGTTTTGCTGTCGTATGGGTCAATCCAGCCGCGAGAGCGAATAGCGCTCTGGTAAAAGACCGTGGCATAAGGGTCATCCCCTGGAAGTACCGAGAGAAGGTCCCGACGAACCGGAGGAAGGAAGGTCAAAGCGCTTAAAAGTTTTGCAATTGACAGCTCTGAAAATGCGAGCGCGACAGAAATTGCAGCAGGAATATTTCTGGCACTTTTGAGTACCGTAAGTGCTTGCATGGTGCCATACGTTGTTTTCACGTTTCCTTCTCGCGCTTGCGGAAACAGCGCGACATCAAAATTTATGTTGGGATTTTTCTCCCGCAATAAAGGCAATTCACTCGCGGTCCCGAAATAAATGCCTAAATCACCGGATGTAAAAAACTCGTCGGAGCGAGGCAAGGAACGGTTCCATGAATTAAAAATCTTCACGGGGTTTGAAAATTCCGTATAGAAATTGAGAGCCGCTTCGGCGGGAATAAGAGGCTTGTTGAATGCTTCCGAAAGAACCGATGTTACGCCCATATCGGTGTTTTTGGTTATAGGGCTGCCTGCCTGCATAATCAGTGCGCTTAAAATTTCTTTAGCGTGAAAAATATTTCCATACTCGCCGAGCGCGACCGCGCTGTGCGTGATGTTGAGCGATTTGTCTTTCTTCGTAAGAAGAGGCGCGATAGTGAAAAATTCATCCCAATACTGCGGTGCGACGCTTATTCCCGCATTTGAGAATATATCTCGATTCCAATACATGACCAGTGGGTCAATGAGAAAGGGAATCCCCAGAGCGCCTTCGGGAAACAGATAGAGCTCCCCCTCCTCTATGAAGGTGTCTTTGAATTTTCTCTCCGAAAATGTTTTGTAGGGAATTGGGTAAATCTTTGCCTTGTGTTTGAGAATTGAGTCCTGTGAAAGGAAAATCGCATCTGGTCCCCTGCCATCCGCAAGCGCCTCAATGAGATCTTGGTCAAATGTGAGTGCGTTTTTCTTTACATAGATAACAATGACCGTATCGCCCTTGCCGAGAAGCGGGTGGTCTTTTATTGCGTCCGTGACAATATCTTCGCGGAGCGTTCCCCAAATAAGGACCTTATTATTCTCCCCCGGCGCTCCGGCTCGGCTCATTGAAAAGACAATGACGCCAATAACGATGAAGAGTCCGAAGAGCAATGTAACAACCGTTTGAAATTTGGTCATGGCTTTTTAAATATAATACCGTAATGATGCGCTCCCGCTCCAATTCTTCTGTCAAAAGAAAAGCCTGCTTGTAAAAAAATTTCTTGCGCGGTATCAACTGGGGTGATGTCTTCAGGCCGCGGACCGAGGTTGCCGAACGATTCTTTCCAATCAACAACGAGAAGCTGGCCTTTTGGTTTGAGCACCCGGAGGGCTTCGCGCGCGAGAGCAATTTTGTCTTTAACTTGAAAAAGAATGTTGGTTATCAGCACCGCGTCCACGGCTTCCTCTCGCAAGCCGCTTCCTCGAGGTTTCTCCAAATCACCCCACACCACTTCAACATTGGAGAGTTTATTACGACGAGCCTCGCCTTTGATTCGGTCTAAAAGCTCTTTCTGGATATCTATGGCAAATACTTTACCTCTATCTCCCACCGCCCGTCCGGCAGCGAGCGCATAGAATCCCGAGCCTGCGCCGAAATCAGCGACGTGCATGGCGGGGAGAAGCCCCAAAGCTTCAATAGTTTCGTTTGGATTTGAAAACATGGGGAATTATCCTATTATATCCCGTTGCAAGAACGAAGAATAGGCAATTACAAACAAATGAGAGACGCGAGGGAGTCGCCGTCGCGCAACTTCATAATGCGCACCCCTTGCGTACTCCGACTCAAAAGTGGAATTTCTTTGGTATCAACGCGAATGACTTGGCTTTTCTTGGAAATGGCGACAATTTCGCCGTCTGTGTTGGTAACAACGCGGGAAGCCATAAGAAGTCCTGTCTTTGCAGTAATATTTGCAGTTTTGATGCCTGACCCGCCGCGCTTTTGTATTTTGTATTCTTTGAGGTCGGTTTTTTTGCCATAGCCGTTCGCGGTCACGACAAGGAGCACCGGACTTGCGAGGTCTTTGGAAATAACTTGGGCGCCGACGACGATATCGCTTTTAGAAATACGTATTGAACGCACGCCCCCAGCCGCTCGGCCCATTTCTCGGATATCGGACTCCTTAAAGCGGATGGACTGCCCTTTGGCGGTAACCACAATTGCGCTGTCACCCTTGGCCACAAACGATGCGGATACAAGTTCGTCCCCAGCAGTCAAGCGGATAGCGATAATACCGCTGCGCCTCACATCATGGAACCCTTTCGCGGCAACCCGTTTGGACACGCCTTGGCGAGTTACCATAAGAACGGAGAGAAGCTCGGCATGTTTGACTTCTTTTGGCATAGGAAGAATTGAGGTCACGCGCTCGCCCCCTTCAAGAGAAATAAAATTCATGATTGATTTGCCTTTCGTTGCCCGTTTTCCTTCCGGAATGTCGTACATTTTTATCTGATACACTTTTCCTTTGTCGGTAAAGAAGAGTAAATCGCTGTGTGTTGAAGCATTGAGAAATGCTGTGACAAAATCCTCTTCTTTAGTATCAAGGTCAACAACGCCGACTCCCCCGCGCTTCTGCTTCTTGTATTCACCGGGATTGGTGCGCTTGATGTAGCCGCCGGCGGTTAGCACCAGCGCATTTTTCTCATCTGGAATAAGGTCTTCCGGTGCAAGAACCCGCGCGCCCGATTTCACTATCTTTGTTTTGCGGTCATCTCCGTATTTTTGCGATATATCGGCAAGCTCTCCTTTAATAAGAGAAAAAATCTTCTTCTCGCTCGCAAGAATGGCTTTGAGCGCTGCGATAAGTATCTGCGTTGCAGTGAGTTCGTCTTCAATTTTCTTGCGTTCAAGGCCTGCGAGCTTCTGGAGCTTCATATCGAGAATTGCCAGTGCTTGGCGTTCCGAAAACGCGAACTCCTTCATCAAGCTCTTGCGCGCGGCATCAACGTCCGCTGCAGCCTTGATGAGCTTGATGATGCGGTCTATGTGGTCAAGAGCTTTCTTGAGTCCCAAGAGAATGTGTTCTTTTTCTTCCGCTTTTTTGAGGTCAAATTGCGTTCTGCGCCGCACAACTACTACGCGATGAGCGATAAATTCCTGAAGAATACTCTTGAGAGAAAGCGTATGAGGAACACCGTTGACCAAAGCAACAGTGTTGAAATGAAATGTGTCCTCAAGCGACGTATGTTTGTAAAGGAAATTGAGGACTTTTTGAGGATAGCTTCCTGCTTTAAGGTCAATGACAATACGAATATCTTTCGTTGACTCGTCCCGAAGGCCTTTGATGCCCTCAATTTTTTTCTCGCGGACAAGGTCCGCGATTTTCATAATAAGGTCGGCTTTGTTGACGCGATACGGGACTGAAGTAATGACAATTTGGAATGTTCCGGCTTTCGATTCGGTAATCTCGGCAACACCGCGCGTTACTACGCCGCCGCGGCCTGTTGCATACGCATGATGAATATCTTTTTCGTTGAAAATAATTCCGCCGGTGGGAAAATCAGGACCTTTGACGAATTCAAGTAAGTCCTCCGTCGTCGCGTCAGGAGTATCAATAAGAAAGACCGTAGCATCAATCACTTCGCGGAGGTTATGCGGAGGAATATTGGTCGCCATTCCCACCGCAATACCAAGCGTTCCGTTGAGAAGCAAATTGGGGGCGGCTGAAGGGAGAACAATCGGCTCTTTCTTGGTGCCGTCATAGTTGGGACGGAAATTAACGGTTTCTTTTTCTATATCTTTGAGAAATTCTCCAGAGAGGCGGGACATTTTCGCTTCGGTATAGCGCATTGCTGCCGCGGAGTCCCCATCAATGTTGCCGAAGTTTCCTTGCCCGGAAACTAAGGGGTAGCGCATGACAAAGTCCTGCGCGAGTTTGACCATTGCGTCATACACGGAGGCATCACCGTGGGGATGATAATTTCCAAGCACGTCTCCAACAACAACAGCCGATTTTCTGAATTTCGCTGAAAAGTTAAGCCCGAGCTGATGCATGGCGTAGAGAATGCGGCGCTGAACGGGCTTGAGGCCGTCGCGGACATCAGGAAGCGCGCGAGCGGTAATAACCGACATCGCGTAGTCGAGATAGGATTCCTTCATCTCCAAAGTAATATTCCTTGGAACGATATGGTCTGAAATATTCCCCTTTTTCTCTTGAGCCGGTTCTTGAGAGGCCATAAATGTAAGGGTTAATTATAGCAAACTTGAGCCTTTTTTTAAAGGCCCGAAGGAGTTGAGGAAGACGCTAATTGACCCTCAAGATTTTCAAGTGAAGAGACGGTTTCCTTGTATGCACTGTCAACCGATTGCCACTCTCTCCCCGCTTCTCCTGCAAATGAAGAAAGGGGATTATCTTCCAAAAAAGATTCCGGAGAGTCTTTTGAAACCGTCGAGGAAGAAAGCCACACAAACACGATAAGTAGCGTAATAACAATAGAGATGAGAAGTGCGACACGCTGACGCACCTCAACAGGGGCTCGTTTGAGACGATAGAAGACTTCAAGCATAACGAGAAAGGAGAGCGATATCCCCTTCCTTTCCCTCAAGGTCTTTCCTTTTTAGAGTCAACTTTTCCACTGGCGCGAGTGACTCTTCCCCTCCTTCTTTAAGAAATGTTTTTAGGTCTTTTCCGCTCGAAGGCAGTTCTGCGGGAATAATGAGCGAGGGTTCAAGGGAAACTGAAAGCTTGTAAATTTCAGCGGGAGAAAGAAGGCCGCCTCCCAAAGTGACAAAGAGAATACCAACATCATCAAGCGCTTCATAGGCCTCAGGAGAGAGCTCCTTATCGGAAAGCGCGCCCAAGAAACATAACTGCATGTCCTCGAGTGTAACAAGATATATTGTATTGACACTCTCCTGTTTGTCGTAGGAAGAATGCGATGGAAGTCCTTTAACAAAAACGCCTTTAACGTCATACTCCCCGGGACCGGAAATAACGAAAGGATTTTTTTCACCAAAAGAAAGAGACTCGACGCCATTGAAATCTTGATGCCACGAGCTCACCAGCGCAATATCCGCGCCAAAGCGAGAGGTCCCGATTGAGGATTCTTTTGAGGGCGGGTTAACGCCAATAACGGTATTGCCGAATTGAATTTTGAAAAACTGTCCGCCGTGGTAGGTAATAATCATGAAACAAGAGTCTTTCTTTAATTAGACCACTTAATAAGTGTTTTTCCGTCCTTATCCGTAAATGAACCAGCAAGAATCATAATCCAGTCAACAATAACCCAGATAGCGGTAATGAAGGAACCAACGAAGGTAATCGTCAAAATAAGCTGGGCAACCCCGCTCCCTGTTTTTCCAACATAAAAACGATGGACACCGAGCATTCCGAAGAATATGGCTAGAAGGAACGCGACGACACGCAATTTCGGTGAAATAGTAGTTGTGTTTTCCATATGTAGTATACAAAAAGTATACCACAAGGGTGAAGAGTGGAAGGGGTTTACAAAACATGTTTTCTTTTTATTTCGGCTAGCGAGAAGCGGAATGGAAAATTCTGATTTTACATTCCGTCCGAGTGAAGACGAAACAAAGAGTGCCCAACCCCTCCTGGGGCAAGAAATAGGTCCAGGGCTTGCTCTGGGGTTTAATACCCTTTACAATAGGAGCCTCGGAGTTACGACTGCGCAATTTATCGGTTTCGGAAGAGATAACCTCGTTGGAATACTGTATATACGAGAAAACGAACCTCTGCCGACTTATACTAAATGAGCATAAAAGAAAAGGTGGAGAAGAAAGCTGAGAACATGTTGGATGAGCGAGAAGAGAAAGGAAATCCGCCATCCGCCCAACTGGCCGGAGGCGGAAAGAAAAAGGAGTCCGCGATGGACCTTCTTTTTGCTAATCTTCCAATACCTCCTTCCATAGGAGACCTTGTTGAAGGTGCAGTAATCGGAATCAGTAAGGACGCCGTGTATGTTGACCTGCCTCCGTTCGGAACTGGTCTTATTTACGGACGTGAATACATAAGTGCTCGCGATGTCATTAAGAAGATAAACATCGGAGACAAGGTGGCGGGAAAGGTTATTGAAGTAAGTAATAAGGATGGCTACATCGAGATTTCACTAAAGGAGGCACGTCAGGCGCTTCTCTGGAGCGAGGCGGAAGGCTGCATCAAAGCAAAATCGGTCCTTGAGTTGCCTGTCATCGATGCCAACAAAGGGGGACTCATTGTTGAGTGGCAAGGTATTCATGGCTTTCTTCCTGCATCACAACTCAAAGTTGAGCACTATCCGCGGGTGAGCGATGGCAATAAGGATAAAATTCTTGAGGAGCTCAAAAAACTGATTGGACAGAAAATTTCTGTGTCCATTATTTCCGTGAGCCCGAAGGAAGGGAAACTTATTTTCTCCGAAAAGGACCCGGAACAGAAAAACAAGGAAAAAATTATAGACAAATATTCTCTTGGAGATGAGCTTGAGGGAGAGGTAACGGGCGTCGTTGATTTCGGCGTGTTCGTCAAAATTGAAGAAGGTCTTGAAGGCCTCGTTCATATATCTGAAATTGATTGGTCGCTTGTTGAGGACCCGCGAGCGCTCTTCCATGTGGGAGACAAGGTTAAAGCAAAAATCATTGATATCAAAGAGGGAAAGATTTCTCTCTCTATCAAAGCGCTCAAGGAGAATCCGTGGGTGACAGCTGAAAAGAAATACAAGAAAGACGACGTGGTTGAGGGCGTTGTCATCAAATTCAACAAGCACGGTGCACTTGCCTCGATTGAAGAAGGTATCGCCGGACTGGTCCATGTATCCGAATTTGGAAACGAGACCGCTCTGCGAGAAAAACTTGAACTGGGTAAAAATTACACCTTCAAAATCACTCTCTTTGACCCGAAAGAGCGCAGAATGGCACTCTCATTCGTTAAGTAACAAAAAACCCCGCGTGAGCGGGGTTTTTTGTTACCCTTTATTCTTTTGGAGGGAGAAGTTCTTTTTTCAGAGACTAGCGAGCGCGACGGCGCGAGCTCGAGGAATTCTGTAGCAACAGAATATCCGTGCTCTGAAAAAAGGACTATGAGCGACCTTTCTGATTGGCTTCTTGGATGGCAGAGTCCTTTCCTTTTTCAAAAAAAGTGAGAAGTATAGCGGATGCTGTGCGCGAAATGGAAGAAAGTGCTTTTTGTTCCTTGTCGGAAAACTTTCCGAGAATAAAGTTATTTACCGCTTTCTCCCCGGTCGGCTTCTTGAGCTTGCCTCCAGGAGTTGTGGGTGAAATGCCCACTCTCAAGCGCATGAACGCTTCTGTTTTTACAGCTCTCATTATCGACTCTACCCCGCGATGGCCCCCTGACCCGCGATTAAAAGACGCCTTGAGGGTGCCTATGGGCAAATCAATGTCATCATGTATGACAATGAGCTTTCCTGCTTGTTTTTCCCCTAGAACAACTCCCGAGAGAGCGGCCCCTGACTTATTCATGCGTGTCTGGGGAAAGAGCAGTGAGACCGCCGTTTTGTCTATTGTGCCAGTTGAGATGAGTGATTTCTTTTTTTTATCTTCCTTCCATTCTGGAAACTCCCACTGTTTTCGTATTTTTTCCAAGACAATCACACCTGTATTGTGCCGGGTGTGTGCGTATTCTTCTCCTGGATTTCCGAGCCCTACAATATGGTGCATATCGAAGTACACACATTCTACCGACCATTCTTCTATTGCGTCAAGAGAAACTACCGTATTAGAATGGGGGGACTATGAACGAACTTAACGGGGAGAATATTTCTCCCGCTCTTCCTCCTCCTCAGAAAAAAGATTCTTTTAAGGACATCGCGCGTTTTACGTTTTTCGCGCTTCTTATCGTTGTTCCGTTTCGGATGTTTGTTGCACAGCCTTACGTGGTGAGTGGAGAGTCTATGAACCCAACGTTTAGAAATGGTGACTATTTAATCGTCGACCAGCTCACTCCCCGCTTTCAAGAGCTCTCCC
>JBBTXU010000043.1:0-9804 GCA_038062155.1 Patescibacteria group bacterium
CGGTGCGTTGAAATGACTGTAGAAAACGGACGAATGATCTCCCGTAAGGAGAAAGCGAGTGCTCCACGAACTTCCCGCGGTACCTTTTGTTGACCAATCCCGCATTTACCAGGCGGCGACTGTGCTCACCGATCGTTTTTTCGTTCGCGCCCAGCTCGCGGACGATCTCCTCGAGCGTCATCCCCTCGCGCCCAGCGATCATCAACAATATCGCTATCCGGTGATGGTTCGCTACACCCTTGAGGTGTCGTTCCATCTGTTTTGCGGTTTTCAGTTTCCCCATATCAATACTATAGCCAATTAATCATGATGATTCCATTATACACAATACACCAACATTCTCAAGTATGTTGGGGTGTTTAATTAGGGTGCGGGACAGGGACGTTACATTTCGAGGAGGTAGACGGGGGTGAATGCGGCAAGGCCGGCAAGGAATTGGAGGGTGAGAACAAAAAGCGCCTGTTTAGGCATTTGTGGGAGCCACTTGAGCGCAAAGAAGGCGATAATCGGTAGCTGCCCGCCCATGAGTAGTTGAAAGAGATGCGCGGCCGTGCCTTCATCTTCCTGCGGCTCGGTTACGCCAAAAATTGCCAGGTACCCCAGCAACATCACAAGCGCCGCAAGCGACATCGCCATCGGCACCCACGCACTGGGTTTTGTGATAAGCGGCCCCAGGAATTTGTACGAGTCTCTTAGAAAATCTTTATGAAGTGTCATGTTAATTTGTGAGTTTCATTAAAGCCTCCTTATTTTCTCTGCTAATGTTATAGCTGTTTTTCTCAACATCTTTCCAAAATAAATCTTTAACATCCTGTGTATTTTTTATAAGCTTAATCTGATCTTCTTTACTTTTAACTTCATGAGCCCTGGCCTGTCCGACTACGCGAGCTAAATTTGATGGCGTTGAATCTAATACCTTGAATTTAGCATCCCATATCTTCGATATACAATTGGATAGATGGTTATCATATTCCGCAAATAAATCCTCGACGATTTTACTTTCTGGTAGGCATATAATGTAAACCTCGGATATATCACTACATTTATATCTTTTAAAGCCAGTCCCTTCCTTTTCCACTCCGTTAGATAAATGCCTAGATAGTTGAGATAAGCCCTTGTCATTATCAACAATAAAAAAAGCTTTTGATCTTAAAAGCTCTGGGGTTGTTTTTAGCACATCTAAAAATTTTCCAACTTCTGGGACACCCTCAAGGCCTTTAGTAAGATTTATACCAGAATCTCTAAATACTTTGAGTGTAAGCTCTCTTTTATCCTCTAAAAATACTAGATTCTTATCCTCGGCAACCGCAAAATATGCTGAAAAGTTATTATCACCCATTAAGACACCCAGGCGATCTATAATGTTATCTGAAACTTTATCAACCATAATCGACTGTTCGATTTCAAAATTACCAAGTATCGTCCATCTCGTTTGTCCGGCTGTTGCGCGACTTGACGCCAAGAGGATTGGTGAGTGACTCGAAATAATCATTTGAATATTCTGAAGCCACTTGTCAGAATTAAGTTGTTTAGATAGTTTCGCTAATAAATCAGCATGTAGAAAGGACTCGGGCTCCTCCATGAGCCATATTGGGTGATATTCTCCCCGATTGAGTGATCTATCACTGTCGAGTAAATAGTGAGCCAGATACAAGATCGTCGATTGAGCGCCTGTTCCCTGTGATGTTAATTCAATTTCTGGTAGAGCTTTATCCCCTTGGAAGTTAATATCGGCAATATCAATTATTTCTCTCACTTTTTTGGGTAAATCAATTGTTACTTTACTCTCTGGCCAGAACGACTGTACTGAGTCCGTGAGAGACTGTGAAAGATATTTGTTTGCAGCATCTCGCATATAGTTCCACTTGTCCTCCAACTCTTTTAAATTGTGGGTCAAAGCCGCCCCTCTTCCCCAATTTGCAAGCAATCTTTGTCTTAATCTTTTCTGAACATTTTTTAAAAGCAGACTTCCTTCTTGAGGATGAATATAGGTTAGTTTGACAGCCCCAAATAGCCACCTTATGCCATCTGGCAAATCAGCTAAAAGGTCGCTACTGTTTATCTTCCATGCTACATTGGTTGACTCTGATTCGGGCGTGAAGGTTATAGACTTAGCCACAGAAAGAAATTTCCCATATTTTTTTATGAGATCGTTTTTTCTTTTTTTAGTTGTTAAAACCTCAAGATTGAATGTTATGGTTATATCGGCTCGGTTATAACCAGACTGCTTTCTTGCAAATTCAGCCTTATTCAAAAATGAGCCGTCCTTAATTTGGTCATTATCAAAAAAGTATCTTACGCCTTGCAAAGCTGCGGTTTTCCCTGAATTGTTGATTCCTACTAAATAGGTTGATTTTGCAAAATCAAAAATCTTTTCATTTCGAAAACATTTAAAGTTCTTGAGTTTTAGTTGTGTGATTAAATTCATATCTTCACCTTAACAACCTTAGTCGTGTCATTCCCGAAAATATTTAAGACTCTTGGGACCCTTTCTCTCCTTCTTCTATTGAACCGCTGTCCGCACCTAACATAGGAAAACAAACCTTAGCCTTCTTGATACTGATAGGTGAAACACCGCGCATCATTGCAAAACCATAAGCAAAATCGACAAGTCCTGCCCGACCTAATAGGACAGCAACTAAATGGGCACAGGATAAAAGGTTGTTCTGTCTGCCGGCTCCTGGACCATACGACTTACCTCTTGCTTTTCCTCTCGTGTAATATTTCACTTCTTCGTTCAAAGCAATGGCCTCGACATATTGCAAAAATACTTCCAGCGGAACACCATAAACTTGTAAAACATCCTTCCTTATTTCCTCAAGTACTTTCTGCGGAGGGACATAAGTAATTCTTCCTTCCTTTACCTCATGGTCTAACATGAACGCAGAACGAACAAAGAGACTTCCTAGTAATTCAAGCGTTCGGCGACTTCTCACAAGGTGTTCCAGTTCACGAAAAATACTTCTGAAGGTTGCGCTCTCCTCCTTGAATGAACCACCTTCTTTTATATAAGGCCACATATCATTCGTATTTGCCAGTTCCCCTTTTCGTTCAACCTCTTTCCCTGGTTTCCCAACGCCAACTTCAAACTTGTCAGATGTCCATAAGGGATGAAATTTTTTTTCTGCTGGTGATGATCCGGACTCCAAAGCAATAGCATCCTCAATACTTTTTTCTCGAAGTTTCTGCGCTGCTTTGAGGGCTTCCTTGGTAACTATGAGTAGTTTTCTTAAATCTTGTGGTGACATATAAACCGGTTGTGGATAACTTGATCTTGATCGAATTCTCTTTTTCTGTTAGGATCCTATTGAGCCATATTTGACGGTGAAACCATACCATGAAAAAGAAAATTGAGCAAGAAAAACCATTGCGAGTTGTTGAGCTCTTTGCTGGCGTTGGTGGTTTTCGACTCGGGCTGTGTGGTTTATCAAAAAAGAAAAAATCAAATTATAGGATTGTTTGGGTAAATCAGTGGGAACCCGCGACAAAAGTCCAACATGCTGCGGAAGTCTACAAGGGGAAATTTCATAATGGAGAGGACCCAAACCAATATTTCAATACGGACATAAATGCGGTCGTCCGAATGAAGAGACTTTCTATCCCTCCGCATAACCTTTTAGTGGGCGGTTTTCCTTGCCAAGACTACTCTGTCGCTCGCACACTCAGCCAGGCAACCGGCATTGAAGGGAAAAAGGGTGTCCTGTGGTGGGCGATCCATCGCATTCTCTCCCGCATGAAGAATGAAGCACCTGCGTATCTTATGCTTGAGAATGTGGACCGACTGCTCAAATCCCCTGTTAAACAGCGTGGTCGGGACTTCGGGATCATCCTTGCATCATTATCAGACCTCGGATATATGGTGGAGTGGCGCGTCATCAACGCTGCAGACTACGGTATGCCGCAAAGACGGAGGCGTGTTTTTATTATTGGATACAAGAGAGGTTCACCGATATATAAGGAAGCGAAAAAAGCGTTGCCGGTCGAATGGCTCACACGACAAGGCGTAACCGCGAACGCATTCCCTGTTAAGCCAGTTAGCTATCACCTCCCGCTCATAACAAAACTGGGAGGTAGCCTCGTCGACATAACCGACAAGTTTCACCACCCTTTCGAAAATGCTGGTTTTATGTGGGATAGAAAGTTTATCACTACAAAAGTATCTCCTGAATATAATGGGAGAAAAAAAACTCTTGGTTCTTTATTGTTGCAACCCAAGAAAGTTCCTGTTGAGTTTTTTATTGATAAAAAAGACCTTGCGCGCTGGAAATACTTGAAAGGCGCAAAGAAAGAAGAGCGCGGAGCAAAGAACGGTTTTAAATACACCTACAACGAGGGCCCGATGGCATTCCCTGAACCACTCGATAAACCATCGAGGACGATCGTAACAGGTGAGGGCGGTCCAACGCCGTCACGCTTTAAACATGTCGTAAAACATGGAGATAAATATCGCCGACTCACCCCGATCGAATTAGAACGTCTTTGTATGTTCCCCGATGATCACACAAAATACCCTGGTATCAGCGATGTAAAGCGCGCTTTCTTCATGGGTAACGCTCTTGTTGTTGGCGTTGTCAAAGACCTTGGCGATAGTCTTGCCAGAATACACCGAGAGTTATCGTAACGCAAGCGAGCGTTTTATTCTTTCTGCTACAACCACCGCATCTCGCTTGATCTGACACTCCCAAACCGTTAGAACACGCCAGCCGAGTTTTCGAAGCTCGGCGTTCTTTTTCTTGTCCCTTAACTTATTAGCCAAAAATTTCTTTTTCCAAAAACTCCGATGTGTTTTTGGTAATGGATCCTTACAGTATGAACATCGATGCCAAAAACACCCGTGAACGAATATTGCGAGGTGTTCTTTGGGAAAAACAGCATCCGGTCTACCTGGAATATTTGGTAGATGCGATCGACTTCCTGATATGCCCGCAATCCGTAACGCCTTTCGTAATATCAACTCTGGTTTCGTTCCTTTCGCTCGGTTCGCGCTCATCACCCGTGAAATGGTTTCTTTTTTCGGTATCGGCGCTCTCCCATCACGAATATATTTTATCTTCTCTTTCACGAATTCCTTACCCCCACCCACCACTTTTTGAGGATGGGGAGGGAGATGGTGGAGAGGAGATAGCCGCCGGTGGGGACAAACGCTTTGAGGTATGGGTTGGTATCGTCAATCATGATAAGCCAAATTGCGGCGATGGCATAGGTGAGCGCCATAATGAACACGCGGCGGGTCCAACTTGTTTCCCATGCCTTGTCCTGCTCCACGCGCTTATTGCGCTCCTTGAGCGCCGCCAACTCCGCTTGAATTTCCCCTTCGTTGAGCATACTATTTTTTCAGCAATTGCAAAACCAGGCGGACCAGCCGCTCTTTGTTTTTAGGGTCGCTTTCGGCAACCAACAGCGTCAGCGCGGTCAGCGCCGCCGGCGTCATACGCGCCCGGTTGAGTATACCCGCCCTTTGTAAAAACCATACGAACGCGAACGCACCGCTTCGCTTGTTGCCGTCCACGAAGGGATGATTTTTCACCATGAAATACAATAAATGCGCCGCTTTGTCCTCCACGGTAGAATACACCGGACTGCCACCAAACGACTGCATGACATTCCCCACAATGCCTTCGACCGCATCGCGCTCTCTGGCCTGCCCAAACAGTTCCGTCGCCTCCCCTTTTGTGACGAGCGATGTTTTAAACTCGGCGAGCGCGTGAGAAAGTTGTTCGCCCGTCAGCGCGACAGACTTTTTTGTAACTCCTTTGTCTGCTAACGTGTCTTTGTCGTACGCCTCCAGTGAAAGCCATGTGTCGGCAAATGTTTTGACAAGCTCCAAAATACTTTCCGTGTCCGGTTTCATTCCCGCGGGTAACAGCGCGCGGACATGCTCCACCGCTTCCATGAACTCGCCGTAGTTTTTTTGAACCTGTTTGCGGTTTATCGTGTACCCTTTCGTAATGTGCTCACGAAGCATCTTGGTAGCCCACTGGCGGAACGCCGTTGCCCTTTTGCTATTTACCCGATAACCAACCGATAAAATTACATCAAGATTATAATGCTTCACATTGCGCTCTATCTCTCGCTTTCCCTCTTTTTGAACTATCCGGAAATTCCGGATAGTTGGCTTTTCGGTCAATTCCTTCGTCCGGTAAATATTTTGCATGTGTTCGTTGATGGTACGTACATCAACGTCAAACGCCAAAGCAATCTGCGCCTGGGTTGCCCAGATGGTTTCGCGCGAAACATCACCCTTGAGCTCGATGGCCCCAGTCTTTGCCTGATAGATAACGATGCCTTTTGTTTTGGGTACACGCTTTTCTACTTTTCGTACCATATTATCTTCTATCATGCCCTATTTTGCCCGGGGGTTCAACGGGTTAGTTGTATGGGGTATAGAAAATAAAAAAGGATAGGTTCCGACGATTTCAGAAACCTACCCTGTTTATAGAACAACTCAGCGACTTTTGTTTTTGCATTGACTGTGCACAAAAATACCGACAAGAGCACCAGCCAAAAGACCAACAAAACATGACATCGGGACCCCCGACCCTTCTAATCTTGATAACTTATACAGACATACGCCCGCTACAGCACCGGAACCAACTGCCGCTATCTTTGCGCCATTGTTGGTAACTTCACTTGATGTCACCGTTATCACCCCCCTTGGTTTACCCGAATTTTATAAATGTGCAACAAAAAATATTATAGGAAAGATATATTACTTTGTCAATTCTTTCTCCAGAAACGCGACGACTTTAGGGAAGGCGTCGAGTCGGTTCTTCAACTTATATAGCCCATGGCCTTCGTCCGGGTAGACCAACAACTCCGCATCTTTGCCGTGCTCTCTCAATTTCGCAACCACCTGCTCTGCCTCTGAAACAGGGACCCGAGGGTCGTTCGCTCCATGTATTACAAACAATGGAGCGTCCATTTTGTCCAGCGCATGAATGGGCGAGATAGATTCCAACAGTTTTCTGTCTTTTTCGAGTGACCCATATTCAGCTTCCCGCGCCGCACGGCGATAGGAAGAAGTATTTTCCATATAGGTGACAAAATTCACGATACCGACGATATCCACGCCAGCAGCCCACAGCCCGGGATAGAACGCCATGCATGCTAACACCATGTAGCCGCCGTAGCTACCACCGTAGAGCACCACCTTCTTGGTATCAACTTCCGGCAATGTTTTAAGGTATTCTCTGAGCGCAACAATATCCTTTACCGAATCTATCCGTTTCTCCACGTTGTCTAACGCCATATATGTTTTGCCGTAACCCTTACTCCCCCGCACGTTGGGCGCCACCACCATGTAGCCGGAATAGATAAAATACTGGGTCAACTGCGCCAACTCCGGCCGGTACTGACTTTCCGGCCCACCGTGGATGTAGATGATGACCGGAAGTTTTTTTTCTGCAGCAGTGTTTTTCGGCTTGAAGATAAACGCCGGAACTTCTAAACCGTCGAACGACACAAAGCGCACAAGCTCGGGCACAACAAGCACCTCGGGTGGCACCCCCTGGTGACTGTGTGTGAGTTGCCGGGATACGCCCGTTTTCATATCGGCAACATATATATCGGTCGTTCTGCAGGCATCCCACAAGGTAAGCATCATCTGGCTACCATCCCGAGAAAAACTAATGCCGCCGATCTCCCCCTGCGGCAATGTAAACGGCAATACTTTCAATGTATACGGGTCGTGGATGGTTACTTTGGTATACCCGTCTTTGTTGAACGTGATTGCCAAGTATTTTCCATCCTTCTGCATTGCCAACCCTTCAATATCCCAGTCCGGCTTGAGTACATATTCAAATTCCTTGTCTTTCATTGCGTATCTGGCAAGACTCATAAACTCAACGCCTTTGTCCATCGTGACATAAAACGCCGACTCGTCGGGCAACCAACGCGAGGAACCGTGGTACACCTTCTCCGTGTGCGGAGTAACATGTTCTATCTCGTCCGTCTCAAGGTCACAGAGATATAAGTCATTGTCTTCATTGGAATAGTTCTTTGCCACCATAAGATACTTTCCGCTTGGAGAAAACCCGACGGGACCGCACCAGCCACCCTGGTCAAAAACGCATTTCACCCGGCGTGTGGCAAGCTGCATAATATAAATATCCAAATCCGTACCGTTCCGTTCGTTCGAAGCGTACGATATGAACCGACCATCATATGAGAACGTGCCTAAACCATATTTCATCTTCTTGTCGTTCGTGAGTTGTATGATTTCCTTGGTATCCGGGTTGAGCGTATACAGCTGATCCAGCTCAGTTCCTCCCTCCGATTTTGAAAAGACGATGATGTTTTCGGTTGGCGAAAAAATAAGTCCTGAAATATAGTCCGGGAAATCGGTGAGCTGTACCGCGCCGCCGCCTCGGGCCGGTATGATATAGATTTGCTCGGTACCACTTTCGTCGCTCAAATACGCAACGCGAGACGCGTCGGGGCTGAACCTTCCTGCAAAGGACGACTTAACTTCCAGAAAATCCGCGATGGTATACTTTTTGTCAGACATACCCCCATTCTGCCCTATTTTGCCCGGGGGTTCAATGGAAATGCAAAGGGCGGCTTCATTTTGAGAAGTCGCCCTTTTTGTGTTTGGGATTGAAAGTTACCACGCATCCATGGTGGCGCAATTATTGGAGCAATACACCGGCTCCCAAGTAGGATGGAGCGGCTTTTTGCAATCGCTGTTCTCGCATCGTCTTCCCAGCGGATGGTCGCGGGGAGTGAGCCATCCTTTACCATCGCAGTCTTTGCACCCATGCCCGCCGCATCCATAGCACTGCACGCTATCCTCCGGATAATTCTTGTCTCTTGGAATGTTCATCACCCACCTCCTTTTTTTGCATACCAGCGTTGCAAGTGCTCCATAATGCCTTGCGCATCCCGGAGCAATATGTGGGCGCCTATTCTGATACAGTCCTCCAATTCCCGGTAATCTGCATTGTTAAATGACAGGGGCGACTCCTTTTTCGCACACTGCCGTGCGACGCTTATCTCAACAACCTTGACGATTTCGTTCACCGCATTTGGCACAATCACACCTGGAAGTGTCGAAGTCCAATCCTTCACAATCTTATCACAATCCTCCCTGCTTAATGGTTCCATATTATCCTCCTTGTTCAAACACTTCGGGACATGTAGCCGACGAACGTTTCGCGCAGCCGGATGAGAACCGGCTTTCTTCCGCTTCCTTTGCACGTTTTACATATACGCACTCCGGTCAATGTAAACCCGGTACCATCACACTCTGCACAGCCCATTTTTTGGTAAACAGCACCTGTCCCTTGGGACGGATTGTCATACGACCCCACTTTGAGCACAGGGCCCCACTGCACCCCTTTTTTGCGGCTGATACACGCCCGCCATGCGCGGGTTGTGCTATCCCAATACATCCGTCCTACCCGAATACTCGTATCTGGATCATTAAATGTCGGCATCGGACCCTCCTTTTGTTCAATATTTATATGTTAAGTATCAATCCATCGAAACAAGGCGAACATACCGCAAGAATACATCCTCGTCAATGCTCTCTTTCGCCCGGGGGTTCAATAGGATTTTGCTGTAGAATATTTTTCCCAGGCCCACGAACGATGCAATAAGCGACAACCCATCTGCGATATGGGGCATATTATTTCAGAGGTTCGTTCAACTTTGCCCGCCCGATCAAGGAACCTATCTCAAGTTGGTTGAGTTAAACTTAGTTTTTTCTCCCGTCGCCAACCTTTGATCTGGGCTTCGCGCTTCAAAGCCGTGCTTCTGTCCTTGCATGGCTCGGTATATAAAAGTTTTGTGGCTTTTCTTGATTTC
>JBBTXU010000044.1:0-9789 GCA_038062155.1 Patescibacteria group bacterium
TTCGCAAAACGATGGGTACCGGACGTCGTAAGCTGGATAAGACATAACATATATTTGATTTAATTGCCTATGGGAAAGAAACGTATAGTTAAAAAAGGTGAAAGCGCTCCGCAAGAAAATGCGGGCAAGCCTGTGTCTGCGCCGAAACGCTCTGTCGCATCAGCAGTTCTTAGCGTTGATTCAACTTACAACAACACTAAAGTCGTTGTGTCCGATACCAAGGGCAATGTCCTCTGCTGGTCTTCAAGCGGTTCTTTGGGGTTCACCGGAGCTAAAAAGGGCACTCCATTTGCTGCCGCAAAAGTAGGAGAGTTGCTTGCCGAAAAAGCTATCGCTATGGGGGTCAAAGATATCTCGGTTGTTGTTAGAGGAGTAGGCTCAGGCCGTGAATCGGCGATTCGGGGGTTTATCTCAAAAGGCGCATTCACCATTTCTTCGATTAAAGACATGACTCCGGTGCCCTTTAATGGTCCTCGCCCAAAAAAGCCTCGTCGAGTATAAAAATGTTATGAATCCCGTTAGAAGTTTACAAAAGAATAGTCATGCCAAGCGCGAGTGGCGAATAGCCACATTCCTTTCGGGGCGCAGCGCTTCGCCCATAACGGGAACTGCCTATTCGGCAGACGCACTGCGCAAAAATTTGTTAACAGTAAACTTCTAAACAGGATGAAAATTGGACCAAAATACAAAATAGCCCGCCGTCTTAAAGCTCCCGTCTTTGAAAAAACTCAAAGTCAGAAGTATGTTCTTTCAGAATCTCGTAAAACAAGGGAGAAGAAGGGGAAAAAAGGAGCGATGACAGATTACGGACGCCAGCTTCTTGAAAAGCAGAAAGCTCGCTATTCATATCTTTTGACGGAGCGTCAATTTGGAAATTATGTGGAAGCTGCTATGGCCCGTAAAGGTGTCAAAAATGCCGATGCTCTTTTTGAAAACCTAGAAACCCGCCTTGATAATGTTGTCTTGCGCTTAGGACTCTGCAATACCCGCGGAGGCGCCCGCCAGCTTGTCTCTCATGGACATATTTTCGTCAATGGTAAGCGCGTAAGCCGCCCTTCCTACAGAGTTTCTATAGGCGATATCATAAAAATTCGGGATTTGAGCCTTGGAAAAGGAGTTTTTGCAACCCTTGATGAGCGGCTGAAAACTTTGACTGCTCCGGCATGGCTCTCTCTCGATGCAGGGAAGAAAGAGGGAAAGGTCACCGCGATGCCAAGGTCACAGGGGGCTGAGCTCCTCTTTGACATGAAGTCAGTGCTCGAGTTTTATAGCCGTTAGTTTTTAAGAGACAATATTGCGCGCTCGTCAAGAATACGGTATAATTTACTAACTTTTTTAATTAATTAAAACGCCATGTCCGACTATAATATCGTATTGCCATCAAAACCGAAGATTGTGTCTGAAGAGGAATGGAAGGGTCTCTACGAAATAGACGGGCTCTACCCCGGATATGGCCACACGCTCGGAAACTCCCTGCGAAGAATAATTCTCTCCTCTCTTCCCGGAGCGGCGGTTACCTTGGTTAAAATTGAGGGCGTTAACCACGAGTTTTCAGTGCTTGAGGGCGTCAAGGAAGATATTGTGGCGCTTCTCATCAACCTTAAGAAAATTCGTATCCGCATGCTCACCGATGAGCCTCAAACACTCACCCTTAAAATAAAAGGCGTTAAGGATGTGACTGCTGGAGACATTGACAAGCTGGGACAAATAGAAATTCTCAATCCCGAACTCGTTATCGCTCATGTGACCAGTGCGTCTACTACGCTTGATATGGAAATCAAAGTTGAGAAAGGACTTGGATATATTTCTCGCGATGATTTGCAAAAAGGAAAAGTTGACATTGGCATGATTGCTCTTGATGCGATTTTCACTCCTATCCGCCGCGTTAATTATGAAGTTGAAAATATGCGCGTTGGAGACAGAACAGACTTCAACCGTTTGCGCATTTTCATTGAAACGGACGGCACAGTGATGCCTCGCGAAGCTCTTGAGAAGTCAATTGAAATAATGATTCACCAGCTCAAAGCGATTATTGGTTTCAAAGAGGAGGAACTTCCTGTTGAAGTGCAAGTACCCGAGGATGAGAAGAAAAAGCCCAAAGAGACTGATTCCGAAGCTCTCAAAACTCGCATCGAAACACTTTCTCTTTCTCCTCGCACGGTGAACGCCTTGCTTGGCGGCAACATTCGCACTGTAGGCGGTCTTGTCCGAAAGAAGCAAGAAGATATCTTGGAAATTGAAGGAATCGGGGCCAAGGGTATGACTGAAATAAAGAAAGTCCTTGTAGACTTGGGGCTTGAACTTAAAGGCTAGACAATAAACTTGCAATTGCTAGGATAAACACTCGATACAGATTTTATGAGACATCACAGTAGAAACAAGAAATTCGGCCGAGAAAGCGCCCAGAGAAAGGCGCTCATTTCTTCTCTTGCCCGCTCATTTGTTCTTCACGAGAAGATAAAAACAACCGAGGCTAAAGCCAAGGCGCTTCGTCCGTATGTTGAACGATTGGTTACTCACGGCAAAAAGGGTACTATTGCTTCTCGCCGTCTTATTGCGGGCAAAATTGGAGGTGAGGCAAGTAAGAGGATGGTTGACACCATTGCCCCGAAGTACAAGAGCCGCGCGGGCGGATATACTCGCATCACCAAGCTCCCTGTTCGTCTTTCTGATGGGGCTTTAATGGCACTTATTGAGTTTGTATAATGCCCGTCTTAATTTTTTAACACATGACCAATACTACAACACAAGAGAATAATAATTCCAAAACTGCTCCAAAAATGGCAGAAAAAGCTGTACGGTCAAAAATTGGGGCGGGTAAAGAATATACATTAGACGCAAAAGGAAAAAAGTTGGGGCGAGTCGCTTCCGAGGCGGCAAAAATTCTCTTGGGCAAAGACAAGAGCGATTTCATGAAGAATACAGTTGCTCTTGTTAAAGTAAAAGTGGTGAATGCATCAGGACTCCTCATTACAGAGAAAAAAAAGTGCGAGAAAACATATGCCCGTTATTCCGGTTATCCCGGAGGTCTCCGCCATGAAAGTCTAGAGGACATTATTGAGAAAAAGGGCTGCAAAGCAGCATTGTGGGAGGCAGTGTACGGAATGCTTCCGGGAAACAAACTCCGAACGCCGAGACTCAAAAACTTGATAATCAGCGAATAATACATGCCCACTACCGAAACAAAATACATAGAAGCAGTCGGTCGCCGAAAAACAGCGGTCGCACGCGTGCGAATCTATCCGGGCGCTAAACCTACTTTTACTGTTAATAATAAGGAACTCGCTCTTTATTTCCCGACACGCGAACTCCAGAGAGTTGCGCAGGACTCCTTTGCTAAAGCAGAGTCTCCGGAAAAATTTAAGGTTACCGTTGTTGTGCGCGGAGGTGGAAGCAATGCTCAAGCAGAAGCAATTCGCCATGGTATTGCCCGAGCGCTTATTGCCTTTGACCCCGACATACGAAAGAAAATCAAAAAATTTGACCTCCTCAAACGGGACCCGCGAAGCAAAGAGCGCAGAAAATTCGGTCTCAAAAAAGCACGCAAGGCTCCGCAGTGGTCGAAGCGCTAGAAAAAGCAAACTGCTTTGCTTTTTCGGGACGGCTTCGACGGCCGCAACAGTGTCGCGCGCAGCGCCGTCAACAAATTTAATATTTCTAATGGGATGGAAAAAGATAAACAAAATAAAAAAGAGCCCGTGGAAGATATTGTATTTGAGTCTGACAATGTGGAAATCGCGGGAGAGAAGGGAGACGCCTTAAAGCGCCTTCGCGAACGGCTCAAGACATGCGAAGAAGAAAAGAATCGCTACCTTACCGCGTGGCAGAAAGACAAAGCAGATTTTATAAACGCTCGTAAGGATGATGACAAAAGGAATCTGGACCTCCTAAAATTTTCAAAAGAAAATCTTTTAAGTAAACTTATCCCCGTACTTGATAGCTTTGAAATGGCTATGAAAAATCCTTCATGGGAAAATATTTCAAAAGACTGGAAAATGGGTGTAGAATATATCCACTCTCAGTTACAAACGGTGCTTGAAGATAGTAATTTACAAGCAATAGATCCGCTGGGTAAAAAATTCAATCCTTCAGAACATCATGCGGTAGGAGTGATTGAAACAAAGGATAAGGAGAAAGACCACGTAGTGCTTGAAGTTTTTCAGAAAGGCTACCAACTTAACGGCAAGATTGTCCGTCCCGCACAGGTCAACATCGGAGAGTACAAATTAAAAAATTAATTTAATTTCCATATAATATGTCAAAAGTAATTGGAATTGATTTGGGAACCACATACTGCGCAGTTGCTGTCATGGAAGCGGGGAGTCCTAAAATTCTTGAAAACGCTGAAGGGATGAGAACAACACCCTCAATTGTTGCCATTTCCAAAACCAGTGAGCGCCTTGTCGGCACCCTTGCCAAGCGTCAAGCGGTCACTAACCCCCAGAACACTATTTTCGGCATTAAGCGTTTTATTGGCCACACCTTTGACGAGAGTGCGGTGCAGAAAGATAAAGCATCTGTTCCTTATGAAGTGCTCAAAGGTAAGGATGGAGGAGTGGTTGTGAAAATGGGTGATAAGCAATACCGCCCTGAAGAGATTTCAGCGATGATTCTCCAAAAGCTCAAAGCTGATGCTGAAGCGCGCTTGGGAGAGAAAATCACTGAAGCCGTCATTACCGTTCCTGCATATTTCAACGATGCTCAAAGAAAAGCCACCAAAGACGCGGGGCAAATTGCGGGTCTTGATGTGAAGCGCATTATCAACGAGCCGACCGCCGCCGCGCTCGCCTACGGCTTTGATAAGAAAAAGAACGAAAAAATAGTCGTGTTTGATTTTGGAGGCGGAACATTTGATATCTCAGTTCTTGAAGTCGGTGTTGATGTGGTTGAGGTCAAATCAACCGATGGTGACAGTCACTTGGGAGGCCGCGACATAGACCAGAAAATAGTAGGCTGGTTAGCTCTCGATTTCAAAAATGAAAATGGGATTGATTTACGCAAAGACCCGCTCGCACTCCAGCGACTAGACGAAGCCGCGGAAAAGGCAAAAATTGAACTCTCCTCTGCGGTTGAGACGGAAATAAATCTTCCGTTCATCACGTCGGATGCAACCGGCCCCAAACATTTAGTCAAAAAGTTTACTCGGGCAAAAATAGAGGAATTGGCGGGAGAATTCATTGAGAAAGCCTTGGCAATTACCAAACGGGCAATGGAGGCGTCGCCATTCAAAGTTTCCGAGATACATGAAGTCATTCTTGTTGGAGGGCAGACGCGCATGCCTAAGATGATTGACTCTGTCAAAGTATTCTTCGGCAAAGAGCCCAACCGCTCCATTAATCCTGACGAAGTTGTTGCCGCAGGCGCCGCTATCCAAGCAGGAATTCTTCAGGGTTCAGTCCGAGATATTCTTCTTTTGGATGTTATTCCGCTTTCACTCGGTATTGAAACGCTTGGCGGTGTTGCGACTCCTATTGTTGAGAAGAATAGCACTATCCCTATATCTCGCTCCCAGGTATTTTCAACCGCGGCTGATAGCCAGACGTCCGTTGAAATCCATGTTGTCCAAGGTGAGCGCTCAATGGCAGCTAATAATAAAAGCTTAGGGCGATTTATTCTTGATGGCATTCCTCCAGCTCCTCGGGGCACTCCTCAAGTGGAAGTAGCTTTTGATGTAGATGTCAACGGAATCCTTAGTGTCAAAGCAAAGGATAAATCATCCGGCAAAGAGCAGTCTATCCGTATTGAAGCAAGCTCCAGTCTCTCCAAAGAGGAAATTGAACGCATGAAGGGGGAGGCGCAAGCTCACAGCTCTGAAGACGCAAAGAAAAAGGAAGCAATTGACGCTCGCAACCACGCCGAACAGCTTGTCTATTCCGCGGAAAAATCCTTGAGTGAATATAAGGACAAAATTTCTCCTGTCTTAAAAGAGAGCATAGAAGGCAAGATTTCCATGCTTAAAAAAGAAAAAGACAGTACAGACATAGCGAAAATCCAACAACTGGTAACTGAACTCTCAACTGAAATTCAGAAAATCGGCGAAGAAATGGCAAAAACGCAAGGCGCTCAAAAACAGGAGCCATCACAAGAAAGCCAAGGCAATGTGCGCGACGCCGATATTGAAGAAAACAAAAACGAACCGAAGAAATAAAGGGCGCTCATACTCCTTATTTCGGAGTACGGATATTTTTGTGCTCAAAAATTCCTCGAGCTCGCGCCGGTCGCGCTCGCTAGTCTCCGAAATAAGGAGTATTCGCTCTAAAAGTTAAAAGAGCAGCAGGGGAATGAGGAAGCATTGAAAAGTCGGCTACGGGGTGTAAGATAAGAAAAACATGGCTAACAAAGACTACTACACTATCTTAGGGATTGAAAAAGGGGCTTCAAAGGAGGATATTAAAAAGGCTTTCTATAAGCTTGCCCATAAATATCATCCAGACAAAAAAGGAGGGGATGAGGCAAAATTCAAAGAGGTAAGTGAAGCCTACAGCATTCTCTCGGATGAAAAGAAGCGTGCACAATACGACTCCTACGGACGAGTGTTCAACGATGCCGGCCAGGGTGGTTTCCAGGGCGATGTTAATGGTTTTGATTTCTCGCAGTTTACGGGTGGAGCGGGTTTTAATTTTGAAGACTTAGATTTAGGAGATATCTTAGGAGATTTCTTCGGAGGCAGGCGCGCGAAACGCGGACGCGATATTTCAATTGATATAGAGCTCTCCTTTGAAGAGTCTATTTTTGGCGCGGAGCGAAAAGTGCTTCTCAAAAAGTCGTCCAACTGTACAACATGCAATGGGACCGGGGCGGAAGGGACGGAGACTGTTACCTGTGAGCGATGTAACGGCAAGGGGAGAATTAATAATGTTCAGCGTTCTTTCATGGGCTCATTTAGCACTGTGCGCGAATGCGATGTCTGCTACGGAAAGGGTAAGATTCCAAAGAAAAAATGCCATATCTGCAAAGGGTTGGGCGTGGTGGACAAGCAAGAAGAGATTCGTATCAAAATTCCTTCAGGTATTGAAGATGGTGAGATGATTCGTCTCTCCCAGCGAGGGGAAGCCATTCCCGCAGGTGCGCCTGGCGATTTATATATAAAAGTGCATGTCAAAAAGCACGCAACATTTAAGAAGGAAGGTCGCGACCTTACTATGACTCTCAATGTTCGTCTCTCCGACGCCCTTTTGGGTAGCAAGTATACCGTGCGCACTCTTGAGGGAGACCTCTCGGTCAAAATCCCGGAAGGAATATCGTCGGGGGAAATTTTACGTGTCAAAGGCAAGGGCGTCCCGACTGAAGACCACAAAGAGCGCGGTGACCTTCTCATAAAGGTGTCTGTTGAGCTTCCTAAGAAACTATCTGGTAAAGCCAAAGAAATCGTGGAGAAACTGCGCGAGCAGGGGATTTAGTTTTTATGCAGATAAAAACTTGATTTGTTCATGATTTTCTGACATAATGAGCTTATATTATGACGGTTGAAAATCTAACCGAGCACTCTCCTCAAACGCACATTGTTAAGAAAGCACATATAGAAGAAGTACCCGCGCACCAGCTGCCTCTCCCTTTTCATAGATTCCTTTCTTTTTGGTCTCAAGCGCCGGTATGGCTTCTCATGCGCACGTTCTTGTCCTTGTTTGTAAAATTTGAAGTTAAAGGGATGGAGAATATCACCACTCTCAAACCTGGCGTAATCATTGCCTCAAATCATTTAAGCGAACTCGACCCTATTCTTATTGGTACAGCATTACCTTTCTTTTCTCCATTCCGTCCAGTTTTTTATACTTCCCGAGGCAAGGGACTTTATCAGCGTCCGAGTTGGCGCAGACCTTTTTACGGGGGCACATTTTTCAAAATTCTTGGAGCATACCCAGTTATTATTGGCGCGCACGATTATTCAAAATCGCTTTCTGCCCATGCGCATATAGTAAACAAAGGAGGAACAATGGTTATTTTCCCCGAAGGCACACGAAGCAAGGACGGAGTGATGAAAGACGGAAAAGGCGGTGTGATGTATTTAAGCGATATAATCAATGCACCTATTGTTCCGGTTGCAGTTGATGGGACATTCCATCTCACGCCCCGGCAATTTTTCTCAAGAAAAGCGCATATTACCCTCACCTTCGGCGAACCGATATATGCAAGAAATTTTCTTTCCCATGATAAGCGTGATTTTCATGACTATTCTCTCGCCGCCCAAGAAGTGATGCTGCGCATAAAACGGCTTAAGGGAGAGAATTAGTTGTTATACTGGAGGAAGTCTCTGTTTGGAACTTTCATAATTGACTCCTACGCAGTTCTTACTATATTTTCCGCACTTGTTGTTAGCAGTAATTTTGAGATAATCTACAAGTTTTTAAGTACCGACAATAAAACATGTTAGACATTACTACATACATGGAAGTCACCAGTCTCGTTAATGGGATTGTTGCGCTTGCATTCGCATTTCTTGTCATCAGTAAAAATTGGAGAAATCGCCTCAATCAACTCTTCTTCCTTTTTGCTTTGTCCGTAGGAAGTTGGGGAATAAGCTTGTGGCAGTTCCATCGAAATATATATGATTTTGCTTTAGCGGATTTCTGGATGCATACTGTTGTTGTTACAACACTGTGTATCCCTGTTTTCTTTTTCCATTGGATTGTTCTTCTTACAAAAAATAAGGGTTTTAGCCGTATTGTTCTTTTCCTTTCTTATGCCTATCTTTTTTTCACCTTACTTTTTATAAATACGCCGTTATTGATTAAAGAGCTTGTGCCGAAAGCTCCGTTTGCACTCTGGCCAACAGCGGGTATCCTCTACACGCTCTACTTCTTCTTTATCTACACTGGATTGGTCACATACGCTCTCGCCATACTTACTCGCGAGTACATAAAAGAAAAAGATGACAAAGTTAAGCGAGGCCAGTATCTCTTCATCTTTCTAGGGGCATTCCTCGGTTTTGGCGGGGGACTAACAGACTTCCCACTTTGGTTTAATATTTACATTATGCCTTGGGGAAATGGGCTTGCCGCGCTTTTCCCTTTCTTTTTCAGTTATTCAATGCTCCGTTACCGCCTTTTTGATGTACGCAGTATTGGAACAGAGGTTCTTGTCTTTTTCATATCGATTATTCTCCTTATCCAAACATTTGCTTCTACGTCCGGAGTTGAATTCTTTTTCCGCGCTCTATTTTTCCTCATCGTTGGGTTTCTTGGCTACCTGCTCATCCGAGGTGCCTATCGTGAAGTTAATCTAAATGAGTATCTAAAAGAAAAAGTTGAAGAGCAGACTAAGGAGCTTCGTGGGGCATATGAGGTTGAGAAGAAAGCTCGCGTTGACCTTGAGAAGCTTAACCAAGAAAAAGACCGCTTCTTGCTGGCGACACAGCATAATTTACGCACCCCACTTACTATCATCAAAGGTTATGTAGATGTAGCTCTTGCCCGCGAACAGGACTCTGAAACCCGCCGGGACCTCGAACAAGCAGCCAAATCAACAAACGAGATGGTCGGCCTCCTCAACAATGTGCTTGAAGTCACCGAAACAAGGGTAGGGAAGAAAGAGAAGTAAATATGGCTAACGTAATAGTTTGACACCAGCACTTTTTAGGTGTACTATTGTGTGAAATCCATTATGGTGCAATGTGTGCCATAAAATGAGGATTGTTTCGTTCTTTGAATTGAAAGGTGAAAAAATGCTACAAGTTGCCACTCAGCTCTCACTTCCTGTACCTATGTTCAATCTTCTTTATTTGCGTGAGCAGATCTTAGAAGAGAATCCCGATATGACTTTGGTGCAGACCGATGACTGCATAAGAAAATA
>JBBTXU010000044.1:9889-12631 GCA_038062155.1 Patescibacteria group bacterium
TAGAAGAGAATCCCGATATGACTTTGGTGCAGACCGATGACTGCATAAGAAAATACATGATATTGATCTTGTTTGGCATCAACATATCATGAACACACGACAATATCATCAGGACTGTGTTGAGTATTTTGGCAAATACTTACACCACAATCCCATGATGCCAACTGCAGAGGTCGCCCAAAACTCACGCGACCTCTATATCAAGCATTTTGGTGAGGAAGAAGGTTACAACGGATGCCTTGTAATGTGTTGTCGTACCGATTGAAGCTACCCGCTCTCAATCTTAGAGAAGGGATACCCTCCCTTCTCTTTTTTTGGAACAATTAAGTCTTTGCTACAGAATATTTATGAAATCTAAGAAAACATTTTACATAACCACAACACTTCCTTACGTAAATGACACTCCACACATTGGACACACGTTAGAGTATGTGCGTGCAGACATGCTTGCACGCACCGCAATGCAGAACGGCAGACGAGTTTTTTTTAACACAGGTACTGATGAGCATGGACAGAAGGTCTATGACAAGGCGACTACCTTAGGAGAAGATGTGCAATTGTATGTAGATCGTTATGCAGCAAAATTCCGTGAAGTACTTTCAGCTCTCAATATAACAAAGACCATACATTTTACTCGTACCACTGATTCGAATCATATACTTGCAGTACAAGAGATGTGGAGACGGTGTCTTAAAAATGGAGATATATACAAAGCAAGGCAGATAATTAAATATTGCAAAGGATGTGAACTCGAAAAAACAGACTCTGAACTTAATTATGGGAAATGCCCACTTCATCCAAATTACATTATAGATGTCCGTGAGGAGGAGAACTATTTTTTTAGTTTTTCTAAATATAAAGATAAGCTCTTAAAGCTTTATGCAGAAAGACAAAATTTTGTTATCCCGTCGTCACGCCTCAATGAGGTGAGGACGTTTGTTGAGAATGGACTTCGTGATTTCTCTGTTTCACGGCTCAAAGAAAAAATGCCTTGGGGGGTACCAGTGCCAGATGATGAGGCCCATGTTATGTACGTCTGGTTTGACGCACTAACCAATTATATCTCCGCACTTGGTTGGCCAGAGGATTTAAATGGCACGTATCGTGATTTTTGGGAACAGGGTGAGGTGGTTCAACTTTGCGGAAAGGATAACTTACGTCAACAGTGTGCTATTTGGCAAGCAATGCTAGGATCAGCTGGTTTACCACATCCAACTCGTATTCTCGTTGGTGGGTTTCTTATTTCTGATGGTCATAAAATGTCAAAATCGATTGGTAATGTAATTGATCCTTTTGAAATACTTAAAAAATATGGTACTGACGCGCTACGGTACTATTTACTCAGGCACATAAATCCTTTTGATGATACTGACGTGACAGTAGAACATATTCATGAAATGTACACTGCTCACTTGGTAAATGGTATTGGTAATCTTGCATCTCGCATAATGAAAATGGCAGAAACATATCTTGATGTTCCGGTAGATTGCACATCAGTTTCGATACCTGACATATATTCTGTTAATTTAGCTCGTTTTGCTTTTCATGAAGTCATGGACAGCATATTTGTGAAAATAAATTCTCTTGATGAACGCATCGCTTCAGAAGAGCCATTCAAGAAGGTGAAAGAAGATGTCGAAATGGGAAAACTAATTATAACATCGCTAGTGCAAGAACTATTTTCTATAGCAAATCTTCTTGCTCCAGCTATGCCTGAAACAGCTCAGAAAATATTTCTAGCCATTGAAAAGAATAAGAAACCTGAGAATATGTTTCCACGTATTTCATAAATTGAAATAGAAACAATCACTGTTCTCTTATCTTTTGTATAGTGGGGAAGAAATAAGCCCGAATATCCTAAGTATCTAAGGTATTAGACTAAAAAGTCTATGTATTTATTGCAAAATAGAAGTTTATGTTATATAATTTTTGTGGACTTTGGGAATAGGCCCAAGCCTAAACAAAGAGGGTAGTACAATGATGAAGCCAGATGGTAAGTTCAGGAAATCGAGTTACTCACGCATTATCACTTATTGCGTCGAGGTTGCCAATAAGGGCGGAACAGTTCGAGTTCGATCTTCCAAAGTAAAAAGTAGGAGTTTGCCAGTTCTCGCAAAACTGGCTTTTTATTTAAAATATGACCTATCGCACATTTTTAATAGCAAACACCCTGTTTGCCTTAGGTTCAGGAATCTCTGCGCCCTATTGGGTTATCCGTGTAAACGAAATAGTTGGTATTAAATACTTTGGCATTGCATTTGGCATTTCTATACTCTTCCAATCTTTGAGCGCACTACTTGTTGGTAGGTATATTACACAACGACTTAAAGCGGTTATATACACACAATTTGCATTTACATTCGTAGTATTGTTGTTTTCTACCAACCTTTCGTTTAACACAGTCATGGGGCTTGAGGTAATTATCGGAATTCTTGTGGCAGTACAGGTTGTATGTGTCCCAGTTTTAATTGCCGAAATGAGCGAAAAAGACAATATTGGAAAACGGTACGGGTATTTTCATTCACTTGATGGGGTAGCGATTGGCCTAGCAATGATTGTAGGAAGTTCAATTTCCGCGATATTCGGTATAAACTCAATGTTTTTTATCGGTGCAGCATTTACTTTCTGTTCCGCATTACTTTTATGGTTAGCATCACTACAAAAAGTAAAATTCTCCTCCCCATAGAGTTTTCTACCCAGGTTTGCAGTGTAGAGAAGGAATAAAAACTAAATATGCTACTA
>JBBTXU010000045.1:0-3014 GCA_038062155.1 Patescibacteria group bacterium
ATTGTTAATGCTCTCGGCTTTTTAATTCATTTTGCCCGCCCGCCCATTCCGAGCCACGCACAGCGCGGAGAGGACAGAATTCCGTTCGAGCTATTTCAAGAATACTCCGCCAAAGAAAACACCCCAGAAAAATGGGGTGTTTTTAAATAAAGATCATTCACCGTCCGAACGGTTGTGATTCATTAAATCCTCAAGTGTATACCATCCCGCAAAACTCAAACACATTTGGATAGTAGCCAGGTGTCTGTTTACTTTTCCCTGCTTGTCCGGATCTCGCGCATATTCCTTCGCTCCATCACAAAGGTAGTGAGCATGAGCGAGAATTTGCTCAGTACTTAATGATGCAAAGGTGTGTTTTGGGTCTATTCTCTCCTTCGGAATTTCGTAGGTCTGCAAGCGTTTTTCATATATCTCAATAACTGAGATAATTTTTTCTGGTTTCATCAAAGAACTCCTTTGTATACCCGTAAACTATCACGTTGTAAATCTCCAGTCCAGCTAAACAAAAACCCTCCGCCTAAGGCGGAGGGTTTTTCACTTTGAATTACATCATTCCTCCCATTCCACCCATCCCCATTCCGGGACCACCCGATTCTTTTTCTTCTTTTGTTTCATCAGTCACCGCGGCTTCCGTGGTGAGCAAAATTGCAGCAGCTGAAGATGCATTTTGAATTGCCATGCGAGTAACTTTGACTGGGTCAATAATTCCCGCCTTTATCATGTCAGAGACATTGGCATCGGCGAGTGCGTCATACCCTGCGTAATCGCTCTGTGAATTGCGTACTTGCTCTACTATTACTGCGCCATCATCCTCTCCGGCATTAAGGACAATTTGGCGAAGCGGGGACTCAAGCGCCTTCATGACAATATCCCAGCCGATTTTCTCGGCTTCACTGCCAAATGCGCGCTTCGTTGCTCCAAGCTTCTTGCTTACTCTAACAAGAGCTACTCCTCCTCCTGCAACAACTCCTTCGGCAATAGCCGCTTTGGTCGATGCCACCGCGTCCTCAATTTTAAGCTTGAGGTACTTCATTTCGGTTTCCGTTGCCGCACCAACGCGGATAATTGCAACGCCTCCGGAGAGTTTGGCGATTCTTTCATCTATCTTTTCAGCATCAAATTTTGAATCCATCTGTTCTCGTTGGGTTTTGAGCTGTGCAACACGAGCTTCAATTTCTGCTTTCTTGCCTTTTCCACCGATGATAACAGTGTTATCTTTCTTGGAAATAATTTTGCGGGCGTGTCCGAGAACGGAGAGGTCCGCATTTTCAAGTTTAATTCCAAGTTCCTCCGATACAACTTTCGCTCCGACAGTAATGGCAATATCCTGGAGCATTTCTTTTTTTCTGTCGCCGTATCCTGGAGCTTTGACTGCCAATACCGAGAAGTTGCCGCGCAGTTTATTGACCACAAACGTCGCAAGCGCTTCCCCTTCCACGTCTTCAGCAATGATGACAAGTTCCTTTTCTCCTTTTTGAGAAATTTTCTCGAGAAGCGGGAGAATTTCTTTGAGTCCCGAAACTTTTTTATCCGTAATTAAAATCGGAACATCTTTATAGACCGATTCCATCCGCTCGGCATCCGTAATCATGTAGGCCGATACGTATCCGCGGTCAAACTCCATTCCCTCAACCACTTCAGAATCAATACCAATAGATTGGGACTCTTCAACGGTCACTACCCCGTCTTTCCCCACTTTTTCAATCGTGTCGGCAACGATGGCGCCGATGTCTAGAGACTCGGAGGAAATGGTGGCAACTTGCTTTATTTCTTCTTTGTTCTTAATTGGCTTGGCAATATGAACAAGAGTGCTGATAACTTCCTTTGCCGCTTTCTCAATACCCATGCGTACTCCCATAGCATTAACCCCCATAGTCGTATGCTTCATGCCTTCGGAAATAATAGCTTGAGCGAGAATAACAGATGTTGTCGTGCCATCTCCCGCGGTCTCGTTGGTCTTCGTCGCAACCTCTTTGATGATTTCTGCTCCCATGTTCTCAAACTTATTAGATAGAGAGATTTCCTTGGCAATTGAAACACCGTCGTTCGTTATCATTGGTGCGCCGTATCCTTTATCAAGCACAACATTCCGCCCTCGAGGACCGAGAGTGATTTTGACTACATCCGCGACACGGTCAACGCCTCGCTTGAGAGATTTTCGCGCTTCTTCACTGAATAGAATTTGTTTTGCCATGGTATTCTGGTTGAAATTAATTATTCTCCGATAACCGCCAGGATGTTCTTTTCCTCAATGATGTAGAATTCCTCGCCCTCAATCTTTACTTCATCGAAGCCGTATTTTGAAAAGAGAATTCTCTGGCCCTTTTTGACCTTTACTGCAATAAGTTTCCCGTCGTGCCAGTGTCCTTCGCCTACCGCAATCACTTTCCCCTGTTCTGGCTTCTCTTTATCAACTGTGTCCGGAATAATGATGCCTCCAGCGCTTTTTTTGAATTCTTCAGAAGAAATAGGCTTTACGAGAACCCGGTCTCCTAAAGGGCTAATGTTCAGTGTTTTTACTGTTTTTTGAGATGATTCTTTCTTCATAATTGTGTGTTGATTATATGCTGTTAAGTGTAAGACGACCGTATCAGTAAAATGGGCTTACATTATAGAGATGGAGCAAAGACATGTCAATGAAGGCTCCGAAATTTCTTTTCTAAAGCACGATATCCGCCCTTCTTCTCTTTGTTCATCAGGACCTTTGGCCTGCTGGCGGATTCTCTACTCGCCCTCTTCGGGCTCCGTAAGGTTGAGGCGCGACCTTAGGCAGCGCCGAAAGACCTTTTTGAGATAATTTCTGAATTATCCAAAAGGTGTACTGAACCTGTAAGGTTTTCTAAAATACTTATTCGCTCTGAAAACTGGCGAATACCCGTACTCTTTTTCTTTTGAGTGAGCATTCTTTTTTTCAGAGACTTTCGTATTTACCCTTACAGTGAGCTATTCCCTTTGCAAGAACCTTGCGCAGTCCCGCCCAGCATGACTCCGCCCTAGGCGGATGGGCGGGACGT
>JBBTXU010000046.1:0-7948 GCA_038062155.1 Patescibacteria group bacterium
GACACCCATCAAAGCACCACCCAGAGCTATCGGCCCAAGGAGAAAACCAACTAGAAGCACCGCGACAATTGGCAGAAGTGAAGGCACAATCATTTTTTGAAGAGCTGCTTTGGTGACAATATCTACAGCACGGCTATAATCAGGTTTTGCTTTAAATTCCATAATCCCTTTGATTTCTCTGAACTGTCTGCGCACTTCTTCAACGACTACTCCCGCCACTTGACCGACTGCTTGCATAGCGAGCGAACCAAAAAGATAGGGGATTGTGCCACCGATGAAGAGACCGGCAACAACCAAAGGGTCCCCCAGGCTGAAAGAAATCTCACGGCCTAAACCCGCGAGTTCTTCAACATACCCGGCGAACAATACAAGGGCCGCAAGACCGGCTGAACCGATTGCGTATCCCTTAGTAACCGCTTTTGTCGTGTTTCCGACCGCATCCAACGCGTCGGTAATTACCCGCACACTCTTGTCGGCACCGGACATTTCCGCGATTCCTCCGGCGTTATCTGTAATCGGACCGAATGAATCAATGGCGATGATAATACCGGCGATAGAGAGCATGGCCGTGGCAGCGATTGCAATTCCCAGAAGGCCTAAGAGCCAGTGACTTAATAAAATACCGAGAGCGATAATAATAATCGGCAAAAATGTCGCTTCCATACCAATTGCAAGACCCATAATGACGTTTGTACCGTGTCCGGAGCGAGATGCCTCCGCAATACGTTTAACGGGTCTGAATTTTTTTGCCGTGTAGTAATCGGTAATGACAACCATGGCAATCGTTACGAAAAGGCCGATACATGTGCTCAAAAATACAGGCCATGTCTTTTCTGGAAAGAACATAAGACTCGCAAAATAAAACAACACAACAGAAATAAAAAGTGATGCACCCATTCCTTTGTAGAGCGCACCCATAATTGCCTTAGAATTTGAAAGACGAACAAAAAGTCCTCCAACAATCGAAGCGATAATGCCCAAACCTCCCAATACGAGAGGGAACCAAATTTGATTGCCGGTAAATGTCATCAAACCGACAAGCATCGTAGCGGTAAGAGTAACGACATATGTTTCAAAAAGGTCGGCAGCCATACCGGCATTATCTCCTACCATGTCTCCGGTAAGGTCCGCGATAACAGCCGGGTTACGGGGGTCATCTTCCGGAATTCCTGCCTCAACCTTACCAACAAGATCTGCTCCAACATCAGCAGCTTTCGTGAAAATTCCTCCCCCCAGACGGGCAAAAACCGAAATAAGACTTGAACCAAATGCGAGACCGATAAGAGATTTTACATCTTGTGTGTATGCAAAAAATCCAGCGACTGCAAGCAAAGCGAGGGCGACGACAAGAAGCCCCGTCACTGACCCGGCTTTAAATGCAAGAGAGAAAGCCGCTCCAATTCCCTTGTTTGCGGCTTCGGCACTTCGGCTGTTGCTGCGCGCCGAAATATTCATTCCGATATATCCTGCAAGACCGGAAAGAAATGCCCCAAGAATAAAGCCCACTGCTGTGGTCCAATTGAGAAGTATGCCGATGACAAGAAATAGAATTCCAGCAACTATACCAACAGCTTTGCTTTGGCGATTGAGATAGGCAGAGGAGCCTTCCTCTATGGCTTTTGAGATGGCGACCATCTTTTCGTTGCCGGCCGGTTGGCGTTTAAGCCAACCAATAATATAGAGACTGTATAAGACCGCGACAACGATTGGAGCGAATACGAGCCAATATATTGTAGACATAATGTGTTAAAAGTAATTAATTGCTACGTTTTAATTTTCGGTTTATTGCCTAGCGCAATGACCAGCGACGGCAACAAGGGGTTTAATGCCCCTTATAACACCTCTTCTTTCTTCACCGTTTCAATGGTCTCCGCAACATCGACATGTTCGCCATCAGCTTTCGCAATAGGTTCCCCTTGAGGAGATTGAATATCAATTTTCCACCCTGTTAATTTTGCTGCGAGCCGAACATTCTGTCCACCTTTGCCGATAGCGAGCGATTGCTGGTCTTCAGAAACCTCTACACGGGCAAGCCGCTCTATGTCACTGACAATTTCAACCTTGAGGATTTTTGCCGGCGAGAGGGCATCTTCAATAAACTGTTTGGAATCTTCAGACCATTCAATAATGTCTATTTTTTCTCCTCCAAGCTCGCTCATGACAGTTGATACGCGAACACCACGTTGTCCGACCATGGAGCCCACCGGGTCAACGTGGCTGTCTTTTGAGTGTACCGCTACCTTGCTTCGCGAGCCTGCCTCGCGCGCAATCGCTTTTATCTCAACAACACCCGCACTGATTTCGGGCGTTTCCATTTCAAAGAGCTTCTCAATAAATTTTGGATGGGACCGAGAAAGCCTCAAAAATACGCCTCTCGGAGTTTCCTCTACACGGTAGAGATACGCGCGAATGCGCTCTCCGGGGCGATAATGCTCTCCGCGAATCTGCTCCTCTAATGGAAGAAGGCCCGTTGCTCGTCCCATATCAACAAAGATGTTTCCGCGCTCTAGTCGCTGCACGATACCGGTCGTAATTTCTCCTTCACGTTTTCCATATTCTCCCAACACAGAAATTTTTTCCGCTTCACGAATTTTCTGCACAATCATCTGTTTTGCGGTCTGCGCTGCAATACGTCCGTAATCAGCCTTCATTTCAAGAGGGAATACTATTTCTTCCCCTGTTGCGACCCCCTTTTTAATTTTTTGGGCATCGAGAAGAAACATGTGCTTCTCGGGATTAAACACTTCTTTTTCAGGAGCTCCCTCTAGCACTTCTCCCCCGTTTTCAATTTTTTCTTCCTCCGTCATGAACACTTCTGCCGGTGTCACGACGATTTTTACTTGGTAGAAATTTACTCCCCCCGTTTCCGCACTGAAATCTGCCCGGATGATTTGTCCTTTTTTTCCATATTCTTTTTTGTAGGCAGTCGCAAGCGCGATGCCGATTGCTTCAACAATTTTTTCTTTCGGTATTCCGCGCTCTTCTTCAAGCTGATTGAGAACCGAGTGTATAACTTTTAGGTCAAACATGGTTTTTTTAAAAAAATAAGTCCGCCGGGAGGCGAACTGCTAATGGGTCTATTATACGCACATGGCTCATTTTGTCAACTTTTATAAAGCAGTTCCCCTCTCTGTGCTATAATTTTGCTATCAGTTCTCCCTCATGCGCATAGAAGAAAAGCAACTTAAGGAATTCATTGTAGACTCGGACCTCATTTCCAAGGCCGATTTCGAAAAAGCAGAAAAAACCGCTCAAGAGAAGAAAAAAAGCATTGGCGCGGTTCTGGTTGAAGGCGGAAAAATAAACGATGATGATATGCGTAAAATCCAGGCGCATGTTCTCGGTATTCCATTTGTTGAACTTAAAACCGAAAAGATAGATTTTGAAATTCTCTCGCTTATTCCCGAGCCCATTGCACGCAATCACAATGTGGTTGCCTTTCGAGTGGGGGAGGGCGCCATCGAAGTGGCAATGCTTGATACTGACGACCTTGCCACGATTGATTTCATTAGGAAAAAAACTGGACTTAAAATTCTTGTTCGTCTCACTGACAAAGAGTCCATAAAAAATGTACTTCTGCAGTATCAAAAGAGCCTTAAAGCAGAATTCGGAGACATTATTCAGAAAGAAGCAGTGTCTCTCAAGATGATTGCCGAAGGAGACGATGGGAGTAGTGAAAGTGATTTAAAAAAACTTGCCGAAGACATTCCCGTGGTGAGAATTGTGGATACCCTTCTCAAGCACGCCATCATTCAGGGTGCCTCCGATATTCACATAGAGCCGCTTGAGAATGAAGTCGTTGTTCGCTATCGCATTGACGGAATTTTACATGACGCAATGACGCTTCCCCGCAACGTAACGGCAAGTATCACTGCTCGCATCAAAGTGCTCTCCAATCTCAAACTTGATGAAAAAAGAGTTCCTCAAGACGGACGCTTTAAAATAGAGCTTAACGGTGAAAAAGTTTCTTTTCGCGTATCTACTCTCCCCACGTACTACGGAGAAAAGACCGTCATGCGTATCCTTCGCGAAAATGCTTCGGGACTCACTCTTGAAGGGCTGGGATTTCATGGCGACGCGCTTGAACACATCCACTCGGCAATGAGACTTACCACAGGCATGATTTTGACCACTGGCCCCACTGGGTCGGGAAAGACGACAACGCTCTACACCGTACTTGAACTTCTCAATACTCCGGATGTGAATATTTCAACAATTGAAGACCCAATCGAGTATCAGATGAAGCGAATAAATCAAACTCAGGTCAAACCTGAAATAGGTTTCACATTTTCAAATGGTCTGCGTAGCCTTCTGCGCCAGGACCCCAACATTATCATGGTGGGAGAAATTCGCGACATGGAAACAGCAAATCTCGCGGTGAATGCCGCGCTCACTGGCCACCTTGTTCTCTCAACGCTTCATACTAATTCCGCTGCAGGCGCCATTCCCCGTCTTATTGATATGAAAGTGGAACCGTTTCTTCTTGTCTCCACCATCAATGTCATCATTGCCCAGCGTCTTATTCGACGCCTTGCAGCATCTAAGAAAAAGCGGCTCCTTGCCAAAGATGAACTTAAAACTCTTGCCAAAACCGTTGACCTTGATCGTGTTCTCTTATTTCTCAAAAAAGAAAAGGTTGTTAAAGAAAATGAAACGTGGGAATCAATTCCGTTTTACTCTCCGCAGTCGTCCGTTGAGGCGCCCGACGGCTACAGTGGCCGGGTTGGAATTTATGAAGTGCTTAAAGTAACCCCCATAATCAAGGAACTTATTCTCAAGAACGAAAGTAATCAGACAATTGAAAACCAGGCAAAAAAAGACGGAATGATAATGATGGCTGAGGACGGAATTTTTAAAGCTGCGCAAGGTATGACAACGATTGAAGAAGTATTACGCGTTATTTCCGCTGAATAATTATGACTTTATTTTCTTTTAAAACAATAAAACAAGGAGAGAAATCTCAAGAGGGGACGGTTGAAGCGGCAAACAAAAGCGCGGCGTTTGAAAAGCTTATGAAAAAGGGAGAGACTGTTGTCTTTGTGCGTGAAGTCCGTAAAGACGCTTTCTCCCTCAAACAGGTGGGAGAGTTATTCCGCCATGTCAGTATTGCTGAAAAAATTGTCTTTGCCCACACTCTCGGCTCCATGATTGAAGCAGGGCTCTCGCTTTCTCGGGCGCTTTCTGTCATTGATAGGCAAATAAAGAATAAGAAACTTAAAGAAGTTGTCGGAAAGTTAATTGATGGCATCAACAAGGGCGACACCATGAGCGATTCAATGGCTCATTTTCCTGAAGTCTTCTCTTCTTTGTTTGTTTCCATGGTGAAGGCAGGGGAAGAGAGCGGGAATCTTGCCGAGTCCCTCCATGTCGTCTCTTCCCAGCTTGAAAAAAATTACGCTCTCACAAAACGCATTCAAGGAGCTCTTATTTATCCGGCAATTATCGTCCTCCTTATGCTTGCGATTGCAATTCTTATGCTCGTTTACGTTATTCCAACCTTGAGCAAAACTTTCAAGGAATTAGGCGTTCCTCTCCCCCCCACGACGCAATTTCTTATTTCAACGAGCGATTTTGTTTCTGCTAATTTCATTCTCGTTATCGCGGGGATTTTCGCATTATTCATCGGCATCTTTTTTGCCGCACGAACAAAGCAGGGAAAGCGCACTATTGATTTTGCCCTTCTCCATTTTCCTGTCATCAACGTGATTGTCAAAGAGATAAATTCCGCGCGCACGGCGCGCACGCTTTCCTCTCTTCTTTCTGCGGGGGTCGATCTTATTGTCGCTATTAGGATTACCGGAGACGTCCTTCAAAATTCTTTCTACAAAGATATTATCCGCCAGGCGGAAATCAGGGTTGAGAAAGGAGAAAATATTTCCGCCGTTCTCTCATCGCGCGAAGACCTCTATCCCATCTTCGTATCGGAGATGGCAGTGGTGGGAGAAGAAACCGGAAAACTTTCTCAAATGTTTATGGGTGTTGCCCAATTCTATGAAAACGAGGTGGACCAAAAAACAAAAGACCTCTCCACCGTGATTGAGCCGATTTTGATGATAGTTATCGGTATTGCAGTTGGGTTTTTCGTGACAGCGATGATAGGGCCTACCTATTCGCTTGTTAATGTCATTTAATACACACAACCGAATGCGCGGATTTACACTCGTTGAAATGCTCTTTGGTGTTTTTCTCTTTGTCATTGTTTCAACGGCGGTCTACAGCGGATATATGTCAGTGATGAATTTGGTTAAATCAAGTAATACTAAAATTGCCGCAGCGGACCTTGCCAATGAGCAATTTGAAATTGTCCGCAACCTCCCCTATGCCGATGTGGGAATCGTAAACGGTGTTCCTGCAGGGAAAGTCCCATATACCCAGACACTTACTCGCAGTGGCTACACATTTACCGTAATTGCAACCGTTCGCAATGTTGATTTGCCGTTTGACGGCACCATTGGAGGCGCCCCCAACGATCTCTCTCCCGCTGACAACAAGCTGGTTGAATTTGAAGTGCTCTGCGGTTCATGCAAGAATTTTTTACCCGTTAAGTTTACAAGTCACATTGCGCCTAAAAATCTTGAGACCGCTTCAACCAATGGCGCTTTATTCATCCGAGTGTTTGATGCAAACGGAGTTGCTATTTCAGGCGCGTCTGTGCGGGTCCAAAGTGTCTCAGGAATACCCGCTGTTGATATAAATGATGTTACTAACGCGCAGGGGATGCTTCAAATCGTTGATATTGTACCGGCACTTGAACGCTACAAAGTAACCGTTTCAAAGGAGAATCACTCAACAGAAACGACATATCTTACGGGCGCTCCCGGGAATCCCAACCCGACTGCTCCGCACGCAACTGTTGTTCTCCAGCAAGTAACACAAAAAAGTTTTGCCATTGACCGCACATCAACTGTGTTTGTCTCAAGCGTAACCGACACGTGCTTTCCGGTTGCGGATGTTGATTTTCACCTGACCGGTTCAAAAAAAATCGGCACAAATCCTGATATATATAAATATGATACGGACCAAATAACCGACAACAATGGAGCAAAAACCCTAGGTTCTCTTGAGTGGGATACCTACACGCTTACGCTTACCGATACGTCACAGGACCTTATTGGGTCAAGTCCACTTTTACCACTTTCTCTTAATCCGAATGCCACTCAAAATCTTCAACTGGTCGTGGCTCCAAAAAACGCTCGCACGCTTATGGTAAGTGTCAAAGATTCAGCAACAAGTCTCCCTCTTTCCGGCGCTTCAGTGACCCTTACCGGTGCTTCTTACAACAATACTCTTATCACTGGTCGGGGTTTTTTGACGCAAACCAATTGGTCTGGAGGGGGAGGACAAGCAAATTTTGTAGATACAGCTCGCTATTTCGATTCCGATGGCAATGTTGAAACAAACAACCCTGCCGGGGTACTTACCTTAAAACAGGTATTTGGCAGTTATGTCTTAAGCGGCTCTCTTACCTCTTCAACATTTGATAGTGGTTCAGTAAGTAATTTTTACAACATCACTTGGCAACCGACAGACCAGCCGCCAGTGTCTGGGGCAGATAGTGTTCGTCTGCACATTGCGAGCGGAAACGACCAAGCTACAACAACGTGGAATTTCCTGGGCCCCGATGGAACGGCAGGTTCCTACTACACGACTTCTAATTCAAACATTAATGCGGTGCACAACGGAGACCGCTTTATTCGCTACAAAGTATTTTTACAAACTGCGTCACCAACTGTTACACCGACCATCTCCGATGTTTCGTTTACCTTCACCTCACAGTGCACCCCCCCTGGCCAAGTTGTATTCGGGGGTCTTTTAAGCGGTACATATAATCTCACTGTTTCTAAAACCGGGTACCAGACAGCTACTGTTGAAGATATAAATATAGGGAGTCCTTGGCAGCAGCAAAGTATCACTCTTATCCCGCAATAATTATGAAATACCGCTCCTA
>JBBTXU010000047.1:0-14167 GCA_038062155.1 Patescibacteria group bacterium
ACCGATTCCCATATATTCCGAGCCCGGGTCTGGAAAATTCATGTTCGACGGAACACAAAATATCTGTGACCACGTTGATAATGCGCCACAAGGCACATTTTGCGCTTCATGCCGGGCGCAGCAATATTTTGCGAAAGCATCAGAAAACAGGTTGGCTATTTTCGTTAAATCTTACTATGATTTAATGGGCGACAGTTCGTCTGTCGAAAATGTTAGCAGTTCTTTAAATTTTGGAAGGAGGGTCATATGAATCTATCCGTTATTCAGGGTGGTATGGGGGTCTACATATCGACCCCTTTTCTTGCCAGTCTCTGTTCTCGTGGCGGTGCTCTCGGCACAGTTTCATGTGTCGGCGTAGAACGTGTACTTGCCCGTATTCTCCAGTCTGGAGATCCGGGAGGTTATTACCGACGTGCGCTTGCCCACTTTCCGTTCCCGGAAATTGTGCAGCGCATCATCAAAACGTACTTTGTCGATGGTGGAATTCCCGCTGGTCAGAAATTCAAGAGGTTGCCGGCATTCAGCCTGCAACCTCGCTCGGACCTGATCAAACTTACGGTGGTGGCAAGCTTCGCTTTTGTGTGGCTCGCTAAAGAGGGACACGCAGAACCTATTAGCGTGAACTATCTGGAGAAAATGCAGATTCCCCACATCTACCATCTCACTGGGGCGATGCTCGCTGGTGTTGATTATGTCACGATGGGAGCGGGGATTACACTTCAGATTCCTGGTGTGCTCGACGCTCTCTCGGAGGGTGGTGCGCCATGCTACCGTGTTCTTGTTGAAGGAAGCAAAAACGGGACTGAAACAATCAGTTTTGACCCGCAGAAATTCTTCGGGGCGAGGTTTCCAAAACTGAAGCGTCCGGGTTTTTTGCCCATTGTGTCAACGGATGTACTTGCTTCGCTCATGGCCAAGCGTCTGCCGGCGGGAAGTATCCAAGGGTTCGTTGTTGAACGGCCGACTGCCGGAGGTCACAATGCATCCCCTAGGGAAAAGGAAATGTTTGATGGAACAGGTCAGCCCATCTATGGGCCGAGAGACGAAGTGAATTTCAATAAACTTCGCAATCTCGGCATTCCGTTTTGGATTGGTGGATCTTTTGCATCGCCTGAAGGTCTCGCGCACGCGCGGACACTTGGCGCTTCTGGTATTCAGGTCGGTTCCATCTTCGCGCTCAGCGAAGATTCGGGCATGATGCCTTCTTTCCGTAGTGAGATGAGGCGTCTCGGTTACCGTGGTGAACTCGTCATCCGTACGGACCCCAATGCATCATCTACTGGGTTTCCATTTAAAGTGGCACAATTGCCGGGTACGCAATCTGACCCCTCAGTCTACGGTGCTCGGCCGCGGGTGTGCGATTTGTCAGCACTGCTCATTGCATATCAGCAGAAAGACGGCAAGGTCGGCTTTCGTTGCTCGGGTGAACCTATTGAGGATTACCTTCGCAAGGGTGGGAAACTCGAAGATACGGTAGGTGTGCGCTGTCTGTGTAACGGTCTCTTCTCGGCGGTTGGGTTTGGCAATCCGAGTGAGTTTCCGATATTCACGATGGGAGATGACGTAAGTTTTCTACGTCACCTTATGCGGGACGAACATACCTCTTACAGAGCAACAGATGCAATTGCGTATCTGTTATCTCAATAGAGTGAACGCGGATATTCTTCCGCAAAAGACCTGATATGTCTTAGGAAACTATCAAGCTCAGGGAAACCTGGGCTTTAATTTTGACTGGTGAAATTATCAGGTTTGATAGATAGTAATACACAGGGTTGAATACTGTTGCAGGCAGTTTATTTCATTTCAATTTATTTTATCCATAAATAAAAAAGAGCGGTAAGCCTTAGGCTTACCGCTCTTTTGATGAGGACTTAATCCTCTTTGCACGCACTCCAGTGTCCCTTGGCATGTTCGGGTATTCTGTGGATGGTAGAACCTCGAGAAATTTCCCGAAGCTCTTTTTCTTTCCTTCTCTCCCGCATTCTTTGGCACATGAGGGAGAAAACGGTCTTTCGTATGTCCCCTGAAAGGTCAGGATAAATACTCGAAGAGACGACAGACCTTGAGGCTTTTTCAAAAGACATCCTGGTCCTCCGTACAAGCGCAAGCGCATCCAATGCGAGCTGTCCTGGTTCTTTTATTTGGGGAACAGATAATACCTGTGACATAGGTTCTCCTCCCTCATTAAGTTTTTTCTGCTTTACAAAAAACTCTTATCTGGCTTTCAGACTATCATAAATTTACCTAAAAGTCAAGAAGGCGTTCGTAACCATTTTTTCAGAGTACGAATATTTTTGTGCTCAAAAATTCCTCGAGCTCGCGCCGTCGCGCTCGCTAGTCTCTGAAAAAATGGTTACTCACTCTAAAAGATAAACTTATAACATTAAAAAAGAGCCCCTTTTTGGAGGGCTCTTTGGGGTTTAAGGGTTATTCAAGAAAACCGTGTGCACCCGAGACCTTTAGACCACGGGTACGGGTATTTTCAGGTGCCCAACTTCTGTGGTTTGCTTTCTCTTGTTTTTCGACCTCCTTCCATTTTTTTTCCAGCTCTTGCAAGTCATCCCGAAAAATATGGGGATACATTTTTCGGAACGATGAATGACTTCCACCCGCGAGACGGTGCACGTTGTACGTTTCTTGAAACAGTGGATCGAGCATACTACCTCCTTGTATGTGTTGAACCGTATAGTCTAAGAGCAATGGTAGTTTTTAAATATGTAGTTGTCAACGAAAAACCGCCGTACAACATGGTACGGCGGTCTCTGTCAGTATTTTCGGATTTTTATACCCATTCCTCGAAGATGATCTTCCCAGTCAAGCTGGGCGGTGCTTGTGAAGCGGAGAGTTCCACGAGGCACAGGTTTTGGCTTAGGTGGTGCGAGCATAAACAAATTGGTGCCTGGCATTCGACGTACGAGGGGGTATTTTCTCATCCAATAGTCTCCTTAGTAAGGGATATGTGGGGAACTGTTCTTGTGCCACGATAGCACAACTCACCCCAAAAGTGCATCTATGACTTCTTTCACGTCGTCCCCGCTTGCTTTGCCTTTAAGTTCTTTCATTACGGCTCCCATAAACATACCCGCTTTAGCTTTGTCTGTAATATTGAGTTCTTGTTTCTTTTTGAGGACCACAGTTTTGATTTCCTCTTTGCTCATCATTGGTGGGAGAAATTCCTGAAGAATCGCAAGTTCTGCTTCTTCACGCTCTACCAAATCATTGCGATTTCCCTTTTTAAATTGCTCAATGGAGTCCTTACGCTGTTTTATGGAGCGCACAATGACCGCGATTACATCCTCGTCAGTGAGGACTTCATCCGGCTTTCGTTTTTTTGCAACCAGCTCATTGGTGCAGGCCGCCAAAAGTCCGCGGTAGGTGGTAAGACGAATCTCATCTTTCGCTCTCATTGATTCGGTAATTTTTTCTCTGATGTGTTGGTATAACATGATTTATTCATACTATCACATAGTGTTTGGTATAATACCCCTATGTCTTCAAACATACTCACACTTATCTTCGGAGCCCTCTTCCTTTTGCTCAACGCATTTTTATTATGGTTCTTTTTGAATCGCAAACGAGAACCGGAGAAGAAGGATGATGAGGGAGGCCTCCAGCTTATTTTGACGCAGTTAAACGAGCTCAATCGTACCATGGACTCTAAGCTCGGAGAGTCAAATAAAAATATCCAGACCCAGTTCGGACAGTCTTTTAAGATTATTCAGGATGTAACAGAGAGGCTCACCAAGCTCGATGAAACAAACCGCCAAGTTGTAAATTTCGCAGACCAATTGCAGTCTTTGCAGGATATTCTTAAAAATCCGAAGCAGAGAGGCGTCCTTGGCGAATACTATTTGGAAACCTTGCTTAAAAATACGTTGCCTCCTGGAAGCTACGAGGTTCAGTACTCTCTCGGGAAGGATGAAAATGGCGCAGAACTCAAACCTGATGCAGTGGTCTTTGTCAAAGAGAAAATTATTCCCATTGATTCAAAATTCTCCCTTGAAAATTACAATAAAATGATTGAGGAGAAGAACCCCGCAGACCGAGAGCGTCTGGAAAAGCTTTTTGTTTCTGACCTTAAAAATCGCATTGTTGAAACCTCAAAATATATTCAGCCTTCCCTCGGCACGATGGAATTTGCTTTTATGTTTATTCCTCACGAAGCGATTTACTACGACTTGCTAGTCAACAAGGTTGGGGCACTCAAGGAGGAGACTGAAAATCTCATACAGAGAGCGGCTTCAAAATACAAAGTAATTATAGTGTCTCCCACATCTTTCCTCGCATATTTGCAGACAGTTCTTCAGGGGCTCAAAGCGCTCCAGATTGAGGAGCAGGCACAGGAAATTATCGGGCGAGTAGGGGACTTGAGCAAGCATATAAAAGCCTATGAGGAATACCACGGAAAGCTCGGGAACTCCCTTGGCACTGTTGTTAATCACTATAATTCATCGGGAAAGGAACTTCGCAAGATTGATAAGGATTTCGTTAAAATAACGGGTAAATCGCCTGGAGTTGCCATTCCTGAACTAGAGCGGCCTGACGCAGAAGAGGCTTAGTGAAAGTAAATATAAAATAAAACCCCCCGAATATTTTCGGGGGGTACACACAGAGCTCCTTAAAGAAGCGCAAAACCGAAGAACAAAAACCCTTTAGCGATTTTATCGCTTGTTTCGAAACTCCTGTCTATGGCTTGCTTTAGGTCAGCTTCATACCTCGCATTTGATCGATTGAAGCTCTCTTCAGAAAACTCCCCTACAGATTCCATAAAACCTCCTTTTTCTAATTCTCCCTCTATACTATGCCAGATGATGACTATGTCAATCAAGCATTTGCATTAAGCCAATCTTTATGTAAAATAGCTATCTATATACCTATGGAATCCCGTTAGAAATAGTCCGCCGAAGGCGGACGACATATAACAGGGTACAACATGGAAATAGAGAGTAAGAGATATATTAACCAAGCAAAAGTTATTAACTAATTAATTTCTAACGGGATGGAATTCGCAGTCATACAAACAGGTGGCAAACAATACCCGGTCAAAGTAGGGGACACTCTTGAGATTGAAAAAATGGAAGGTGTTTTCAAAGCTGGCGACCCTATTATCTTTGATAAGGTTCTTCTTATTGATGACGGGAAGGGAACTACTGTAGGCACCCCCCACATTGCAGGAGCTAAAGTAGAAGCTTCATTTGAAAAAGCTGCTCGTCACGCAAAACTAGTGGTACTTCGTTACAAGGCAAAAAGTCGTTACAAGAAAGTCCGCGGACACCGACAGCCGTACTTCAAAGTAAAAATCACAGCAATCAAAAAATAAACCCCGCCTCTCGCGGGGTTTTTGTTAAAGTCTCTTTGTCTTTACCTTGAGAGCGAATGATCTTTTTTCAAAGACTAGCGAACGCGACTGGCGTGAGCTCGAGGAATTTTTGAGCACAAAAATATCCGTGCTTTAAAAAAAAGTATCGTGAGCGAGTTTTAGTGGGAAGTACGTCCGGAAAGAGCGTTGCGTATTGTTTCCCCATCAGAGTATTCAAGTTCAAATCCTGTAGAAAGCCCACGTCCGAGGCTTGAAAGTTTCAATCCTGCCTTTGCGAAAGAGGAAAGCGCGTTTTTAAGATACATGACTGTTTCCTCACCTTCTGGCGTTGCGTTGAGCGCAAAAATTATTTCTTTGAGCCCTCCTTCTTTCAGTCGGTTAGCCACAGTCTCAACAAGTTCTCGTATGCGTATCTTTTTTTCAGGTTGTTTCTCTAGAAGTGATAACATTCCTCCCAAAATAAAATATCTTCCTTTAAAGTGACTGCTTTTTTCTATATTTTGAAAATCAATGTCAGTACCCACTATCATTAATAGGCTTTTATCCCGGGAGCTGTCCGAGCACGTTGAGCACTCTTTTTCCGTTCCTCTTTTCTCAAAAAATCGGAGGCAGGACGGACACACGCCTGTTTCTTTCTTTAAAAGAGCGATTTCTTCACGCAGAGCGTCAGTGAATGCGGTCGGTTGACGCAAGAGAAAATAGACGAAACGTTTTGCTTGTCGTGGCCCGATTCCGGGAAATTTCAAAAACAGCTCAGTAAGTTTCTCAATGCGCATAGGTAGTATTAGAATTGTTGAAATTCTTTTTCACTTCCCCCGTGTCCCGATTTTTCAATTGTTAAGAATGTTGATTTTTTATCATCAAAATAGAGTTCGACTTTTCCTGTCGGACCATTGCGGTGCTTCTCAATCAAAATCTCGGCAACATTCGGTCGTTCGGAATTCTCGTTGTACTTGTCTTCCCGATGGATAAACATCACGACGTCGGCATCCTGCTCAATTGACCCGGAATCCCTAAGGTCGGAAAGTCGGGGCCTGCCGCCGCGCTGTTCAACGGCGCGGGAGAGCTGGGAGAGGGCGAGTACAGGGATCTTAAGCTCGCGGGCGAGGTGCTTGAGGGACCGGGAAATTTCGGTGACCTGCTGGACAAGAGAGTCCGACGCTCGCGTATTCGTAGGTGCCATTAATTGGAGGTAGTCAACGATGATAAGGCCTAAATTTTTTTCACTCTTAAGCCTTCGCGCAACAGAGCGTATTTTAAGAATATTGGTTCCCGCTTGGTCGTCTATATAAATTGGCGCTTTTGAGAGAACATCCAACGAATCTCTTATTTTATCAAAATCGCTCTCAACCGAGAGCTGGCCAGTACGCAGCTTCCATGCATCAACACGCGACTGCGCCGCAAGTATACGGTCAACGAGCTGCTGAGAGCTCATTTCAAGAGAAAAAATACCAACGGGGATATTGTGACCCACTGCCGCCTGACGGGCAATGTCGAGTGCGAGGGAGGTCTTTCCCATGGAAGGGCGGGCTGCCAAGATAATGAGGTCAGATTGTTGAAGACCGGAAAGCTTGTTATCGAGTTCTGCAAATCCTGTTGGAACGCCGCGAATTTTTTCCTTTGAGCGATGAAGCGCATCAAGGCGTTCCCACGCTTCACCAAGTGCTTCTTTGAGTTCAATGAAGCGATGAATATTTGACGAATGAGTAATTTCAAAAATTCTTTTTTCGGCAAGGTCTAATACTTCGTCGAGCTCTTTAACCTCGTCATACCCAAGAAGAGAAATATGTTCGGAGGCTTCAATAAGCTTGCGCATCATATATTTTTTGCGCACCATCGCACCGTAGTGCTCAATGTGGGAAGAAGAGGGGACTATGGCAGTGAGGTCTGCGAGATAGCTTGCGCCCCCGACTCCATCCAAAAGATTTTTTTCTTTAAGGCGGGAGGAAAGTGAAAGAAGGTCGATAGGAGTATTCTTTGAAAATAACTCAAGCATCACTTCAAAGATAATCCGATGCTGTTCGGAGTAAAAAACGTGCGGAGTTACCGTATCCAAAATCTCGTGTATCGCGTCAGGCCGGAGCATTATGGAACCAAGCAATGCTTTTTCGGCATCCAGATTTTGAGGAGGAACGCGAACAGAGTCTTTAAGTTGGAAAAAAGGTGACGGGACTGCCATGCGCTCTATTATAGCAGTTCAAATTTTTATCTTGAGAAGGTCGCTTAGGCAGAAAAAGTTGATATTCTGTGGAGAAAGGTTTTTAGCTTAGGAAAGAGCCTCTATATGAGGGCCAGTATCCGTATCCTTGACTGTAAAGCCCAAGTTCTCAATCTGCATCCGTATGCTATCGGCTTTTTTGAAATCTTTGTTCTGTCGAGCTTTTTCTCTTTCTTGTACAAGTGCGAGAACTTTTGGAGTAGCGAGCGTGTGAGGAAAAAGCAAAGGGAGGTCTTTAATGTTTAATCCTAATATGTCATCGAAAGAAAGAAGCGTTGTGTATTTGTCCTCTGCACGTGCAGCAGCATCACGAATAAGTTCCCACATGACAGCTACAGCTTGCGGGGTGTTGAGGTCGTCATCAATTGCTTTCATAAACCTATTGCTGTAGGTCAGAACAATAGACCCTCCAGTTTTGTCTTGGTGGAAGCTCTCTACATGCTCCGCAAGACGCCTGAGCGCGGTGTGTGCCGCTCGGAGCGCTTCCCAGCTGAAATGAAGAGGCGAGCGGTAGTGTGCAGTAAGTAAAAAATAGCGATATGACAGAGGGTGAATATTCTGTCGGGTAAGGTCGGAGAGCGTGTAGAAATTTTTTACAGACTTCGACATCTTTTCGTCTCCTATTGTGAGAAATTCATTGTGAAGCCAGAAGCGTACAAACGGCTTTCCCGTCGCGCTTTCCGATTGAGCGATTTCGTTGTTGTGATGAGTAGGGATAAGGTCAATACCCCCCGTATGAATATCAAATGTTTCTCCGAGAAGTGTGAGTCCCATAGCGGAGCATTCAATATGCCAACCAGGAAACCCCACACCCCAAGGAGAATCCCACTCTTGCTGGCGATTATCTATTGCAACAGATTTTTTCCAAAGGGCAAAGTCGGTAGCGTTGCGTTTCTCTTTATTCTCTGTAATCCGCGTACCCTCCTCAAGTCCCATTAGGTTAATATTGCCAAGTTTCCCATACCCTTTGAATTTTGAAGTATCAAAATAAACGCCATCCGGAATGGTATACGCATATCCTTTATCCTCAAGTGTGGCAATGAGCTCTATTTGTTGTTTGATGTACTCTGTTGCTCGGGGGAATTGCGTACTCTTGGTGTTTATATTGAGTGCCGCAAGATCATGGAAAAAAATATCCGTGTAGAACCGTGCGATTTCTTGCGCGGTCTTTCCTTCTTTTTTTGCTTCCTGCTCAATTTTATCCTCGCCCTCGTCATCATGCGTAAGATGCCCCACGTCAGTAATATTAATGACTTGTTTGACTTTAAATTCCGCAAAAAGAAACACACGTTTCAGCAGGTCAGCCAATAAAAACGAGCGAAGATTTCCAATGTGAAAATAGTGGTACACTGTCGGCCCGCAGTGATACATGCACACTTCTCCTTCCTTGATCGGAGAAAAGAGCTCCTTCTTTTTTGAAAGAGTATTAAAAAGAGTGAGTTTTAAATCCACTTGCGCCATTTGACTGTCAGAAATACAAAGAGGCTGGTAAGCACCATAATTCCAATAACTATCAAAAAGTCGTAAGGGGTTCCCACTATGGGGAGGCTTGTATTCATACCAAAGAAGCTTGCAATAAATGAGAGAGGAAGGGTGATGAATGCCATGACGGTAAGCGTTTTCATTATTTCATTTTGTTTCGTGGAGAGAAGCCCATCAGTTGTTTCTCGCAAAGATACCGCAAGCTCGAGAGAGTTATCGATTTCCTCAGAAAGAACAAGTACCTCTTCGGCAATAAGCCTAATATTTTCTTCAAATGTTTTTCCAAACATCCCTTTTCCACCCTCTTCAATATGCGAGAGGAGTATTGGATGCGACCGCATTACTTTTTTAAAATTAAGAAGATTGCGAATACTTTGAGAGAGAGCAAGCACGAGCTCTTTTTCTTTTCCGCTAAAAATCTTTTTTTCTATCTGAGAAAGAACGTCATTCATATAATCAAGCTCGTTGTATGCCGATTCATACATGCGCTTGAGAATGAAGAGCAAGAGCACCCCGGCAGATTCATGTCGAAGATCTTTATCGACAATTGCTCTCACCTCTATTTCTTTGCCGAGACGCTCTAGAGCATCGACTGTGTCATAGCGTACAGTGACTACGTATTCTTTCCCGACTACGAAATCAACTTCCTGGGAGTTTCCTTCAGAGTGGCTTTGTTTAAAAACCGGGAAATGAAATACGGCATGGAAGGAATTATTAAGAATCTGGACAACGGGCCTGGGGGTAGGGGTCAAAAGATCTTGAGCAACCAAGGGAGAGATATTGTGTTGCGCGCTTACCTCTTTAATTTCCGTATCGGTAGGGGAAGCCAGGTCAGCCCACACGAGATTTTCATATTGGTGGTTTTTTATCATTGGAAAAGTCTTTTTCATCATTATACGTGAGCCTCAATTTGACCACAAGAAGAGCTGATGAGATAATTGAACCTATTGTGAAAGAATTTTTCGGCAAAGCACAAACAATAGCGCTCGCAATCCTCCTTCTTGGCGCGTCGTTTGCGCTTGGAATTTTTGTGGGCACTCGCGCACCCAGCGCTTCTCTTCCTCAAAATGTTCTCAACACGGATGTTGGCATGTCCACATTAGTTGATTTTTCTCCTTTTTGGAAAGTATGGAGCGTGCTCAATGAAAAATACGTTGCTGTTTCAACAAGCACGGATATGGTTACTGACCAGGATAAAGTCTGGGGTGCTATTGTGGGCCTCACCGAATCTTTCGGCGACCCGTACACCGTATTCTTTCCTCCGGTAGAAGCGGAAATTTTCCAAAGCGAAATCAACGGTAATTTTACAGGGGTAGGGATGGAAATTGGTATCCGAGATGGAATACTCACCGTTGTAGCGCCTCTTAAAGAAAGTCCGGCAGCGCGCGCAGGTATTCTTCCGCAAGATAAAATCCTTGCAATTGATGGAAAATCAACCGCAAAGGTGAGCGTTGAAGAAGCAGTAAGCAAAATCCGAGGCCCAGAGGGAAGCAAAGTGGTACTTACCATGTATCGAGAAGGTAAAAAAGAACCCTTTGATATTACGATTGTGCGCGCAGTCATAGATCTTCCTACGCTTGAAACTGAAATGCGTTCCGACGGCATATTCGTCATTCGGCTTTTTAGTTTTTCAGCTCCATCGCCTAATTTGTTTCGAAATGCCCTCCGTGAATTCATCTCTTCGGGCAGTACCAGACTGATACTGGATTTAAGAGACAACCCTGGAGGTTATCTCGAAGCAGCGGTTGATATGGCAAGTTGGTTTCTCCCGACGGGAAAAGTGATAGCAGTTGAAGACTTTGGGGGGAATAAAGAGCCGGAGGAATACCGAAGCAAGGGCTATGATATTTTCAACAAGAATCTCAAATTTGTAATCCTTGTGAATAAAGGTTCAGCGTCAGCATCGGAGATTCTTGCCGGCGCGCTTAAAGAACATGGTCTCGCAACTCTTGTAGGGGAGCAGACATTCGGGAAAGGCTCTGTCCAGGAGCTTGTGTCGATTGCAGATGGCACTTCTCTTAAGGTGACCATTGCAAGGTGGCTCACACCCAATGGCATTTCTATTTCTCTCAATGGTCTTACGCCCGATGTTGTGGTAGCGATAACTGCGGAAGACATACAAAAAAGACGTGACTCACAAATGGTTAAGGCGGTTGAAATTCTCCTCAAGAAGTGATACAGTTTCGCTTCAAACAACACTATGAATCCCGTTAGAAATAGGTCGTCTTTAGACGACCGTTGTATAGCGGGATAGAGAAAGAAGATCGGTCAAAATAGTGGATATCATATTTAGTAAAATTATTAACTGATTAATTTCTAACGGGATGAAAGTCATACTCATCAAAGACACACCCAACGTAGGCAATAAGAACGATGTAAAGGAAGTTAGTCCCGGCCACGCCCAAAACTTTCTCTTTCCTGGTGGATACGCGACGCTTGCAACTCCAGTACTTATCGCACAAGCAGAGGTACGCAAGCATCGAGAAGAGGAGGGACATAAGATTAAAGAAGACCTTCTTCTTAAAAATCTTGCTTCACTTGCCGAAGTGCGCTTAGAGCTCACTGGCAAAGCCAATGGAAAGGGCCATTTATTCGCAGGTATTCACAAAGAAACTCTTGTTGAAGAATTAAAGAAGCAGACGCATTTGGACATTTATCCCGACTTTATAAATCTCAAACACCCGCTTAAGGAAGTAGGAGAACATGATGTGGAAGTAACCGCGCACGGCAAAACCGCAAAATTTAAAGTGATTGTCAATGCCATTTGACAGCCACTTCCTAGTTACTAGAATGGAGTTGCACAAATAGGGATTATTGCCTGCCTCACTTCGGGGAAAGCTTTGGCCAACCTTACTTCCTAATTTGAAGGATTTGAGTCAGCTTCACTTCTTGTTTGTGCTGTCACCACTCGACCAGTCGGATCGACGAAAACGAGAGGTACATAGCAAGTCGGGGTTGGTGCGCTGTTGACCGCACCAACCCCTATTTATTTCAACCAGTAAAAATCCGCCGAGAGGCAGATTTTTCTTTAGGCTACGTCTACAACTTTCTTTCGGGACATTGAGGAGTCAAAGCTTATCTTTCGCTTCTCTTTGAAGGCAACTGTACCGTTTTTAAGAGCAAAAAGAGTGTAGTCTCGTCCCATACCGACATTCTTTCCTGGAAGTACGACAGTACCTTTTTGACGTACCAAAACCATGCCGGTGTGAACCTGTTCTCCATTTCCTACCTTTATTCCGCGATATTTCGGATTTGAGTCGCGGTCGTTCTTTGTGGAACCTTGGGCTTTTCTATGTGCCATAAAAGACTATGATACAATCTGCGTAATGGGGAAGAGTATACGAGAAATTGCTATAAAAATCAAGGCTCTGCTCGAAAGTCTAGACGCCCATCTCTCCCACTCACTTTTTGTTTCTCTTTGTTTTGTGCTGGTGGGGTTAGGGGCGTTTGGGCTTGGCCGCTTCTCGATTGAGGTGAAAATACCTGTATCTGTAAGCGGAGCAGGCTCCCTCGTTGCTTCTCCAGCTCTCTCTTCTATAGGGGAAAGGGCGCTTTCATCGGAAGAAGTAGTAGCATCGAAAAAAGGAAGCAAATATCACCATTCGTGGTGCTCAGGTGCCAACACAATAGTGAAGGAAAACAAAATTACTTTCGATACAAAAGAAGAAGCACAGAAAGCAGGTTATACTAAAGCGGCAAACTGCCCGGAAAAATAATTATGATTGTGTGCGATTGCGAAATGAGCGGAACTGACCCAATACTCCATTCACTGGTTTCAATTGGCGCAGTTGATTTTCTTGAGCCCTCGCGCCAGTTTTACGCGGAATGTAGAATCTGGGACGGAGCGCGCATTATGGACGAAGGGCTCGCAGTTAATGGATTTAGCAAGCAGCAGATTTCCGATCCGACAAAGAAACCCGATTGGGAGATTACCAAAGAATTTTTCGACTGGGCACTTGCGGGAAAAAATCATACCATCGGCGGACAAAATGTATCTTGCGATATTGAATTTTTGCGTGAATCAGCGCGTCGTTCTCACATTAATTTTCCGCTCGCGTTCAGACTTTTTGACCTCCACTCAATGTGCTATTTGCATATGGTTGAAAGAGGTGTGGTACCTCCAGTGGAGAAGGGGAGAAGCGACTTGGGGTCAGACGAAATAATGGCTTATGTTGGCATACCGACAGAACCCCACCCTCACAATGCCCTCAACGGCGCACTCTATGAAGCAGAAGCGTTTTCACGATTACTTCACCATAAAAATCTTCTGCCCCAATTCGCCCAATATCCTATTGCTTGGAAAAAGTCGTAAAGTTCTCTGTGTGTCGTAATGAGGTCTAATCCTTGACTTTTTCGCTATTTCTGGTAGTATCATAGCCACGGAAGGGTGGCATTTGTTTTTCCGCATCCGGTACGTGTCGCATACGACACAAATCGTCGAGTACCGCATGACGTCCCTCCCGTTAACCACAATGACGTTATCAAAGGCAGCCGGGATTATAGTCTTCCTCTTGTTTTTCAAGTCTTTCTTCCCAGATTTATTTGCAGGACTTGAGGAGGTGCTTATTCGTCCCTTAAACGAAAGCTTCGTTAATCAACAGGCTTCCGTTTTGCCCTCAATAATCGATTAGATGAAGAGGGGAGAATGAACAGAATAATAAGGCTAGGATTGGACATAAACGCCCGCGGTAGGGCGATTTTTGCTAAATTAGGCCCAACTGTAGGCCCAGTTCTAGGTTAGCCATATTTTGGAATAGATATATGGTAGCTATACAGAGCCATATTAAAGCTTTCTTTTTAATAAAGGATTGACACTAATAAAATATCGTGCTACTATTGAGAGGAATTCAGCGACGAGCTGGATTTTTGCTTTTAAGGGGGTTCTGCCCAACACTTTCCCTCACAAGGGGAAAACCAAAGCAGAGTAGCCCGATTATTACATAGACCTACGCTTATCTTAGAACTTACTGCTATTGGCTTGCTTTTTGCTCTTTCCAACGTGACTAATATGCCTATGCCTTCTATGGCTGACGATATGGCAGGGAAGTCTTCTGTTGTAGAGGTAGGAAGCTACCCTTTACAGGAGATTAAGCGTGAAGAGAAAGAGGCGCTTGCGCAGAGCATCAATACTGAGCTCTATGTACGTC
>JBBTXU010000048.1:0-8440 GCA_038062155.1 Patescibacteria group bacterium
CGACGTCCGGTACCCATCGTTTTGCGAACGTTGCCTCGGCGCGTACGGGAGTTGGTGCGAGTATTTTGTCCGCGGGTAGGCAAGCCTTTCATGTGCCGAATGCCCCGGTAAGCGCCAATGTCTTTGAGACGCTTGATATTGCTTCCGATTTCGCGCTTGAGGTCGCCTTCTATTTTGTATTTTTCAACGGCCTCACGGATAGCATTCTCTTCGGAGGACGAGAGTTCTTTCGGTTTCTTTCCGTACGGAACTTTTACCTTATCCAAAATCTTGTGGGCAAGAGGACGACCGACTCCATAAAGAATCGCGAGGCCTATTTCAAGGCGTTTGTTGTCCGGAATAGTAATACCCAAAATACGCATAATTTTCCTTTTTTACCTTACTTATTATAAAAACACAACCTTTAGCCTTGTCGGGCTTTGTGGCGCGGATTTCTCTTATTAATGCGATAGAGGCGCCCTCGACGACGGACGATTTTATCTCCTGACCCTCTTATTTTTATCGATGATTTGACTTTCATCCCGTTAAAAATCTATCAGTTAATAAATCTTACCTAGCATTAGAACTGTTACCTAATAAATTTTCTCCCCGTACTCCCGCTATATTATATTAGCCCTAGGCGAACTATTTCTAACGGGATTCATTTATAACCTTTTTGTAATGCGGCCTTTACCCCCATACGGGTCAAGTTCTAATTCCACTTTGTCCCCGACTACAACTCGTATTTTATGCAAACGCATCTTCCCCGCGAGATACGCAAGAAGCACTTCTTCTTCCCCATCCACAGTAACGCGAAAGAGCGTGTTGGGCAGGGCTTCGGTGACTCGTCCCACTATTACCTTGGGAGGGTTCTTTCCTTTTGTTGCGTGCATTACATTCTAAAGCAGTAAGAAAAATACTAACAAAATTAAGACCTACTCGTCAAGGACGCGCTCAATTCGTATAGATTTCGGATTATCCGGCAAAGTGCCACGCCAGAATGGGGTTACTATAACCTTTGCTTGGGAAACTGAAGAATATCCTTCAAAGAAGCTGTTCACTTCATCCCTGGGTTTTCCTGCAAGCTCACGAGCAAAAGCTTCCCCGTCAAACAGTGCCACCATCATAGCTGCACCATTAAACATAAAGCGAATTGAGGACATTTTTTGGGGGTCAAAAGAAGCCTTATTATCAAGGATAAATTCAAGATTTTCAATACCCCGAAGCTCGACATTATCGCTCCAACCGGGAAGCATGGCCTGTGCAATAAAGAGAGCGAGAAGATTACGATTGAAAATAATCGCTTCTACTTTTCCCCGCTCCCTGATTTCAACTGATGAGGATTTGACATTGCCCTGTGGTAATTCTTCAAATGAAAGGAATACCGCACTGGGATAGAGAATAAATTGTTCGGGAATCTGCGCCTGTATGTCCTTGAGCAAATCTGCCTTAAGAGTTTCTTCGATTTCCACTTTTGCCTGCGCCAAATCACTTTCACCAACTAGCTTCATGTTTCCGATAAAACCTCCCGTCATCGGAGTTTTTGAACGAGCGTAGAAATTTTGGAATCGCGCTGTTCCCTTAAAGCCAGGAACAGTAAAATCAGAGAGAGCAATATTGTACTTCTCCCCAGCCTCATCGGCGTAGACCGACACTTCCATGCTTCCCGGCAGGCTCCCCGAGCCTGAAGTTTTCTTACCAGGGACTACGACAGATTCCTGAATACGAAAAATGAGGCCGGTTGGAGTTTCAAAGCGGGTGTTTTTTACCAATCGCTGGACAGCAGAATCAAAATTGTTATAAATGACGACTTTTCCAGAAGCGCGGTTTTCAACATATTTCTCTTCCGAAGCCTCGACTTGTTTACCAGCGTCTTTGGACATAGAGACAATCTCATATTGCAAACCTTCGCTACTGCCTTTTTTTTGTGCCGAAAATACAGTCTTGTTATTAAGAATAATGTTTTCTTGTTTGGGCGTAATTTTTACCGTGGCACTGACAAATAAAGAGCCTGCTGCAAAAAAGAGAACGATAACTGAAATGGCCGCGATAATCCATAACAAAGCAGGTGTTCTGAATCTATTGCCACCTGAGGGCTCAACATAAATTGGCGGAGGTGGCGTGAGTCTCTGATTCCTTCCCTGCCGAGATGGCTTCTCCGGCCTTTCAATATTTTTTCTCCTCTCCGGAACAGGGATATTTCTTATAGAGCGCTCTGGAGGAAGTACATCTTGAACAACATTTTTAGCCATGATAGTTTCTTTAGTATATCAATTGAGACCTTGCGCTGAAAAGCTCCCGAGAAAGGTAGTTTCAAGACAGAGAAACGGATCAGGCGTGACGTGAGGGTGAAAGCCAACAATATGAGCAAAATATTTTTCATCCAACACGATTGGAGAAAGTGCGGTTCCAAAATGAGATAGAAAATCAAGAAATATGTCCGCGACATCGCCGTCAACCGTGATAAAGATTTTTCTCGGGGCGATACCTGAAGGCAAGATTGAGTTAATGGCTTCTTTAAGATATGCCAGCCATTCCTCTTGAGCGTCCTGTATCGCGGCTTCAACGCCCACGGAGAGCACGGCATCCATTTTTTGACTCCCTCTCATTCTCAAGTAGGACAACGCAATTTCAGGAGTTACTTTAAGTTTCTTGATAATTTTTCTGACAAGAAAATTCCTACCTGAAGGAAATGATACCGCCTCGACCAGTGCTCCATTTTTGACCAGTGATAGGTCGCTCACTTCTCCAGCAATATCCATAAGAAGAAAATTCTGTGCATCAGGAAAAAGTTTGGAGACCACTCTATAGGAAACGAGACTAAACGTGTGAAAAATAAATGATTCTCTATGAAATGCGTGTCCCAAGATGTCTGAAAATTTTTCAACTATTGGTTTGGAAAGAAAACTTGAAAAAAATGACATATCAGCATCAGAGGCTTTCTTGCCATAAGGAAGCGCAGTCGCATAGCCGTTGAGCCTCACCTGGATAACATTTTGCTCTGCGAGAAACAGTTCCTTATCGAACTTTTCTGCATAGTCTGAATGGGCAATTGAGTGTTCAAAAGTGAGTTCCTCTTTTGCAATGACTTCGTCTATGAAGTGCTTTGAAAAAACTGTCGGAGTATCCCATTTTGTACGTACTGTTTTCGTCTGGGACAAGTACCACGGAGAAGCAAATACACAGATAACATTTTTTACGGCTGCAAATACGCCTGAACAGCTGTGCACCGCGCTGAGAGCCTCTTTTTCAATTTGCGAGAGTAGCTCCTTTAAAGTCGAGGTGGCGGCAAGGAGGATTTTTTGGGAGTCAGGACGCTCGGAGACAGGAAAAGAAATACGAGCGGAATAGAGAACTTCGGGGTTATGCTTTTTTCGCAGGGCGACAAGAGCACCGCCTAAAGAAGAAGACCCAACATCAAAGATGATGAAAAGTTCTGGACACCCCTCACGAGAAAAAAAGTTCATACAGCCTTTAGTATAGCAAAATTTCTCTACGCCCTTATAAGTATTGCTTTAATTCGGCGCACACCGGCAGATACCGCTTCCTCTTTGGTGATTTTGAATACTCCAAGTTCCCCGGTGTTTGAGACGTGGGGGCCTCCGCAGAATTCAAGACTAAAGCGCTTGCCCCCCTCTCCTATTTGATACACGCGCACCTTATCGCCATATTTCTCTTCAAAAAGACCGATAGCGCCTTGTTTTTCTGCTTCTTTAATAAGAAGGTCTTCATAAGATACGGGAAGTGAAGCTTGGATTTGCGCATTTACGATATCTTCAACTTTTTTCTTTTCCTCATCGGTCATTTTGGCGCTGTGAGAGAAATCAAAACGAAGACGTTCGGGGGTGATATTACTTCCCTTCTGGAATACGTGAATACCAAGCACAACACGCAATGCCCGATGAAGAAGGTGGGTTGCTGTGTGATATTTGACTGACATCTCGCTGTGGTCGGCAAGTCCCCCTTTGAACTTTTTGAGAGCTCCAGAACGGGAGAGTTCTTGATGTTTTTTAAAGTTTTCCCAGAAACCTTCAACATTTACTTTCTTTCCGTTTTCAAAAGCAATCTCAATTGTGAGCTCTAGTGGATAGCCATAGGTGGAAAAGAGCGAAAATGCGTCTTCACCGGAAATAAATTCCCCAGGTGTAGTTTTAATTATTTTTTCGGCTTGTTTTTTCCCGGATTCAAGAGTTTTACGAAATTGTATTTCTTCATTTTGTATCGTTTCTTTTATGTATTTTTCTTTCGGTTTTAATCCGTAATTTGTTCCTTGATAGGTATCGATAATGCTGTTTACCAAATCAAACATTGCGTTGTCTTTCAATCCAATTAAATTACAATAATATGTCGTTCTCCGGATAAGTCTACGGAGTACATATCCACTATCGGTGTTTGAAGGGATAACACCATCAGCAATCAGAAAAACAGAAGTTCTTATGTGGTCAGCAATAATTCTTTTAGCTTTAACATCTTCTAAGGAAGTAAATTCGTTAATCTTTTGCATGATGGGTGTAAAAAGGTCAGTTTCAAAAATATTGCTCTTACCTTGCATGACCATGGCAAGACGCTCAAGGCCGGCACCCGTATCAACATTCCTTTGTTTTAATCTGCTTACCACCTTTCCTTCTTTCTTCTCATACTCCATAAAGACATCGTTCCAGATTTCAACAACATTCTGGCGCGCATCTGCGACAAGAAATTCCTCTTTTGAAAGATTGCCAAGGCCATTTTCCGTAATGTCATAAAACATTTCCGTATCTGGACCGCACGGGCCGTTATCTCCCAGACTCCACCAATTAAATTTCTTAGGAAGGAAATAAATGCGCTGCGCGGATATGCCAAGTTTCATCCATATCTCGGCCGACTCGTCATCGCGAGGAGCGTCACTGTCTCCTTCGAAAACCGTAATGTAGAGGCGATGCGGGTCAAGTCCAAGGCCTTCCTCTTTGCTCGTCAAAAACTCATAGCTCCACTTAATAGCGCCCTCTTTGAAATAATCCCCCAACGACCAGTTACCGAGCATTTCAAAGAATGTGTCGTGAGTATTATCTCCCACTTCATCAATGTCTTGAGTTCTCACACATTTCTGGACATTGGCTAGGCGCTTTCCTTGAGGATGCGAAGTGCCTAATAGGTACGGAACAAGTGGTTGCATTCCCGCTGTCGTAAAAAGGACAGATGGGTCATTTTCAGGCACAAGAGAGGCTGAAGGGAGAATTGCGTGTCCTCGCTTTCTAAAAAACTCTAAAAATCGCTTGCAAATCTCTTGAGAATTCATATGTTCATTAACTATACGGGCTTTATAGACACCAGTCTAGATAACGTTTGTAGTTCTATTTCCAGAGTACGGATATCCGCCTGCTGGCGGATTCCTCGAGCTCTCGCCAGTCGCGCTCGCTAGTCTCTGGAAATAGAATTTCTCACTTTAAAAGTAAGAAAAGAAGCTAACAGAGAGTTTTTAGGACTTTAAAGTCCTCTTTTATCACCTCTTTCGTGGACGGATTGTAAATTGCAACTGCCGGATGGTAGAGAGGGACGACCGAAATTTTCCCGTAGGAAGCAGTGCCAGTAAAAACTTTGCCATGGATTTTGCTAATTGTTTCAGGGAAGTCATCCCCGCAAAAATGCTCAAGAATATAGGCCATTGAGAAGCGGCCGAGAGTTGCAATCACTTTCGGTTGGATGATATCTATCTGTCTATCAAGAAATGGCGAGTAACTTTCCAACTCTAGAGGAAGAGGGTCGCGGTTCTGATGAGGCCGGTCTTTAACGATGTTAGTGATATAGACATCCGCGCGCGGAATTGCAACTGATGCGAGAAGTTCGTCGAGCACTGTGCCCGCGGCGCCACAAAAAGGCCTACCCGTTGCGGCTTCATTACGCCCCGGAGCTTCGCCTACGAACATAATCTTTGCATCATGATTTCCTTCCCCTATGACCGGAAATACTTTATTTTTTATACGCTCGGTATAGAGAGGGAGAGAGGTGCCATTAACGACATCGGCTTTAACTGCCCGCATCAATTCTTTTTTTGTTTCATTCATGTTACGTTCGCACTGCTATGCTCAGTACCTCCGAACCTGTGTTCGTCGGCCTCTTCTCTAAGTAATCGTGCTTTCTTTGAGTTTCCGCGGTTATATCCACCGAGCATACCGTCCGAGCGAATGACTCTGTGGCATGGAATTGCAGGATTATAATTTTGCTTTAAGATGCTCCCCACCGCCCGTGACGCATTGGGACTTCCCACACGACGTGCAACCTCGCCGTAGGTAAGGATTTTGCCCTTGGGTATTGCCCGCACAACTGTAAATATTTTCTCTTTAAAAGAGGGTTTCGTTTTTTGTTTTTTGCTCTTCATCTTTTTTCTTTTTTCCGCCAACTGGCGGTGCGCTTTTCTCCTTTAACGCGGCTTCTGCAGCAGATTTTCGATATGTGCAATACTTACACTCTTCATCAGCATTAGGAAGAGTGTCTTTCAATAAAGTTTTTTTTATCCTGAGGAGGGTTGGCTCAATCCAGGAGGTATCACCTTGACATGGCACAATGCTCATCTTAAATTCAAGCTTTTCATCAAATTTTTCTAGATTTTTATTCGCATTTACAAATACGAAGTAGGCTGTGGGAGAAACCTTGAAATCATTTTTACGAAACAGCCATTGATATACTTCTGCTTGGCGCTTATATTGAGCGCCTAAATCTCCCTCAAGCGTTATCTCTTCCCGAGTAGCTTTTGCCTTGTAATCAACGATAAAAAGCTCGCCTGAAGGAGCTGTCCATACATCATCTATTCCTCCGCGAACAGAGAGATTGGTCTGTGGGTCGAGATACTCAATTCCACGTCGCAGAGCGTCCCTCCATATTTCCAGGTCTTTATGTTTAAGAGGCACTGCGTCTATGTGATACTGCACCATTATTCGGTGTGGATTCCCGCTCTCGCGCAAAATATCAAATTCTTTCTTAAGAAGCTCATCAACAGCAATATTGAGTGTGAGTGGGAAAGAACTTGGGCGTCCGATTCCTAAGCGCTGGTCCATATAAAAACAGCGCGGGCATTCAAGAAAAAGGTCTATCTTGCTTCGGCTTATGCGGTGCGGCACTTCCGATTCGGGGTTAAAAAGTCGCTTGGCTTTGTAGGGACTTTGGTTCATATTAGACGCTGCAACAAAGCGCATTGACATCCTCCTTAAGAGTGTCTAGTTTACTTCCTGCTATTCCTAAAGATTGCAGAATGTCTGTCCGAAGCAGGACATCTTTGCACAATACAACTCCATTTTCAAAAAATACTTTTTTTTGAGCGTTTGTCAGGGATGAAAGACAGGTAAGCGGATGCAAACCGCTTCTTTCAATGAGGTTGCGAAGAGAACCTTCCGATGGATAGTCCCATCCGATTAATGCCAGTCCCTTGCAGAGCCCGTATGCTATCGCGGAGTGGGAAAATTTCGTGTTTGTCATAAGCCAGATTTCCTCTTTTTTCCCATCTTTCTTTTCTACTTTAGCGATGTCTTCAAATCGCGCGGCAATGTAGAGAGCGACTTTAAGATCACTTTTAATACCGCGCTCATTATGAAATTTAACTTCTATATATACGCGCCTGTCGTCTTTGGTGGCAACGAGGTCAACTTCATGCTCAACGCATGCACCCATGACCGTGACATCACGTTTAACCGCATAACCTTCGGCTTTAAGCACTTCCTGGAGGAATTGTTCAAAAGGAAAACCAGAAGGGCCTAATTCAGCAATCGCTTTGGGCAAGGAGTAGCGCATTGCGGCGAGTCGCTCTTTCTTATGGAGCAGAGAAAAAGCTTGGTGGTAAATTTCGGACGTGCTCATTTCCTGGACAAGCGACTTTTCTACCATTTTAAGAACCTCTCTCGCCACTGGCTCGGACGCACCAGACCTCATGAGAGATTCAGTAAGTTTTTTGGCATCAAATGCTTCCTTCTGGCCAGTGGCTTTAGTGATAAACACTTCTTTCATGAATCCATTATATCAGAGTCGTAATTCCCGAGGCTCCATAATACCCCCACCAAGGCATTCCGCTCCGTCGTAGATGACAAGAGACTGCCCGAATGACAGACCTTCTTGCGGAGTTTTAAATAGCACCTCTGTTTTACCTTCTTTTTGGATAATTGTCGCTTCTTGAGGAGTTTGATGGTAGCGGATGCGCGCCGTGTATACTTTATTTTCAGGAGGAAACGCAATCCAATTCACAGAAGAGAGTGAAACTGTATCAATTCCTTTTTGCTTTCCTTCCTCTCGCGGTGCAACAGTTATCGTATTCGCACTAATATCCTTTAAAATAACATAGAGCGGAGTGTTTAATGGAGTTTGTTTAAGCAAGGTAAAACCATGTCGTTCACCTGTGGTATAGAGCCGTGCGCCCTCGTGGAAGCCCACAATATCCCCTTTGAGGTTAAGTACATTACCCCGCTCAATTGAAAGGGAACGCTTCAAAAATTCT
>JBBTXU010000049.1:0-8388 GCA_038062155.1 Patescibacteria group bacterium
AGAGAAAGTACTTGATCTTGCTTGCGGGCAAGGATTTTTTGCTCGTGAAATTGCAAAGCTTGGTGCAGATGTAGTGGGTGCAGATATTGCACAGGAGCTCATAAAAAAAGCTCAAGAGTACAAAGACGCTGTAAAATACCATGTTGCCAGCGCAACCCAACTATCCTTCGCAAAAGATGGCGAGTTTAACGTGGTTGTGTGCGTTCTCGCGCTTCAAAATATTGAGCATCTCCTCGCGGTGTGTAAAGAGGTTAATCGAGTGCTTACTACCGGCGGGCGTTTTCTCATGGTACTCAATCATCCGGCATTTAGAATTTTAAAACGATCAAGTTGGGGTTGGGACGAAGAGACAAGTACACAGTATCGTCGAATTGACGGTTATCTTTCAGCAGAGAAGGTATTTATAGACATGCACCCCGGAGAGGAGAAATCTACCCGGACTATTTCCTACCACCGCTCTTTGCAGGACTTTTTCAAAGCACTAACAGGAGCGGGTTTTGTGGTATCACGACTTGAAGAGTGGATTTCGCACAAAGTGAGCCAAAAAGGTCCTCGCCAAAAAGCAGAAGATATTGCGCGTAAAGAAATCCCACTCTTTCTGGCACTTGAAGCACGGAAATTATAACTATATGGTTTTCTTTTTATCTATTACTCAACTTCTCACGATCGTTGGATATTGAGTAATTGTATAAGTCTACAACTCGTCGTTTTTGATGTTTCTTTGTAGTTCATTTGCTAGATTATTGAAGAAAAAGAGATTGTGATATGAGGCGAGTTTCATGCCGGTCAATTCGTGTGCACGCAATAGGTGGGAAACATAGCTTCGAGAATAGTTTTTACATACATCACATTTACAATTCGGATCAATTGGCTTTTGGTCTAAAAGAAGGTCTCGTTTATTGAGGTCCAGTTTTCCTTTTGAGGTAAATGCCGTGCCGCGACGGGCGTATTGTGTTGGGACAATGCAATCAAATGTATCGCCTCCTGCTTGCGCAATAATAGAAAAGTCCTCTGGATGGCCGATACCGAGCACATGCCGAGGTTTATTTTCCGGCAAGATATCAGTGACAATACCCACAATGCGTTTAAGAGACTTTTTGTCGTAGCCGAATTCACCACCAATGCCGAAGCCTTCGAAAGGTAACGCGCCGATAAGACGTGCACTTTCTTCTCGAAGTTCTTTAAACGCACCACCCTGTACGATTCCGAAAAGTGCTTGTTTTGATTTTCGTATCTTCAGGCACTCTTTTGCCCAACGATGAGTTTTAAGGAGCGACTTTTGCATATATTCCTTATCTGCAAGTGGAGACGGACATTCATCAAACGCAAAAGCAATATCGGCACCGAGCATTTCTTGTATCGCGACAGATTCTTTTGGTCCTAGAAAGAGCGGACGGCCATCAAGAGGAGATTTGAAATGCACGCCGTCCTCGGTAATTTTTATTTTTTGCGGTTGCGTGCCCAGAACTACAGTCTTCTTCCTTTCTTCTTTAAGTACTTTGCTCATGCCGTGGTCAGTACCGAAGCCGAAGCTAAATACCTGGAAACCTCCCGAGTCGGTCATCAGAGGCTTATCCCAGTTCATGAAGGTATGAATACTGCCGGCTTTTTTGACTATCTTCTCTCCAGGAGTTATATGGAGATGAAATGTATTGCAAATAAGCGCAGGGGAGCCGACTTGGCCTACTTCATCGCTCGATAGAGTGCGCACAGTAGCTCTTGTTGCTACTGGGATAAAGGCGGGTGTCTCTATCTCACCATGAGGGGTCGTAATAACCCCTAGGCGGGCACGAGACTTCTTTGAGCGCTTTAGAATTTTGAATTCAAACATTGTTTGTAAGCCTACCACCTAGTAGTCTTTTTTTACAATCGGTAAGAAAAAAGACCCCCGCTCGTCATCGTAGGTAGCTGTTTTTTGCAGCTAAAAATTTATTTCGGCTAGCGAGGAGCAGAATGAGAACTTGTTTTCATTCTGTCCGAACGAAGACGAAACAAAGGGTACCCCGCCCTTCCGGGGCTTGGTGCCATTTATTACTTAAACTCTCTTCGTATTATGAAAATTCTTAAAAATATATTCGTGAAATCTATCGTAGGCCTCACATTAGCTACAGCACTATTCTTCGCACCTTTGGCTTTTGCTAGAGATGGTAGAGGAAATGACGATCGCGATGATGAACGTCAAAGTATCCATCGCGACGACGACCGTCAAAGTGTTCGCAAACTTGGCTCAACACTAGAAATTCAGATTAACGACAACGGAAGAGTGCTCGTGCGTGGCGCAAAGGTAACAGGTATTTCAGGAACCACTATCAATGGCTCAACAGCATTTGGCTCAACAACAGTTGTGTGGACTGTTAAGACCGACGACTCAACCAATTTTGTTAACAAAGGTGGCAAAAATTTCGGGCTCGGTGATATAAGCGTTGGAGATATCATGAGTTTCAGTGGGAAACTTGATCTTACTGCAAGCTCTCTAACAGTTAATGCCAAGCAGGTAAAAAACTGGTCAAAAAATGCAATAAACTTTGAGAAACATGTATTCTCGGGCATACTGCAAACTGCTCCTGCATCAACTACACCAACATCATTTGTGTTTGCTGTAGGTTCCACTAACTACACGGTTAATGTGCCAGTTGGTATCAGCATTCTTGGCAAAAACTGGCTTGCATTGCCAATCGCATCCTATGTAGTGGGAGACAAAGTCAATGTCTACGGAGCAATACAATCAAGTACTACACCAGTTATTGATGCATCTGTTGTGCGCAACACATCTCGGCAATTCTAGTCACTAAAGAGTAAAAAGGGTAGGATAGAAAACGGATGAAAGATAACACATTTTCATCCGTCTTCTGTTATGAGACAACTCGAGCAAAAATTTAAAGAGGCCTATGAGCGTTACGCTGATGAGATATTTCGTCACGCCTGCTTACGTCTCTCTGATAGAGAACGAGCACTTGAGCTCACACAAGAATGTTTCTTGCGTACGTGGGAATATGTGAAAGAGGGCAGAGAGGTGCGAGAATTCAGACCTTTTCTCTACCGCACGATTAAGAACCTTGTTATTGATGAATACAGGAAACGCAAGTCATATTCGCTTGAAGCAATAGTTGAGAAATCCGGTGATGAAGGCGGAAGTATTGAAATGCTTATGGCGACTGATAATACAAATACCCTGGAGAGATCTATGGAACGCTTTGATGGGAAAAAGGCCTTAAGCCGACTCAAAGATTTACCGGAAGAGTTCCGCGAAGTGCTTATTCTACGCTACGTTGATTCACTCTCACTCAAAGAAATAGCTCTGACTCTCCGTGAAAATGAAAATATCATTTCAGTACGGATATACAGGGCGCTAAAAAAACTCCGTATACTATGCAAAGAAATACTATGAATACTTTTTTTGACCAATTTAAAAAGGAAGCACTCAATATAAAACTCTCTGCCACAGAGAAGCAGGTTTTGCGTGTCCGACTCCACAAAGCAATGCGTCCAGAAACACACACCAAGATACGTTCTCCCTACGCTCCTGATTTTTTCTTTTTGCCAAAGATAGCTACATCAATGGCACTGTTGCTCATAGTTGCTCTTGTGAGCGGCACTGCGTTTGCAGCAGAGAATTCGCTTCCAGGAGAGCCTTTGTACGCAATAAAAGTGAATGTGAATGAAAGAGTGGCTGGCGCTCTGGCATTAACAGATGAAGCAAAAGCAGAGTGGCATACGCAGGTGGCGGAAGTGCGGCTTGAGGAAGCGGAGAAACTTGCCTCCCTTGGGAGACTTGATGCAAGTAAAAGCGCAGAAATTGAAGATAATTTTAATACACACGCACAAAGCGCAGAAGATATTGCAGAAAGAATAAAGAAAGATGACCCGGATACAAGCAACCGGTTGACAGCGAAGCGCAGTGCATTACTTCGGGCACATGATTCCATACTGGTACGAGTGGGAAAGGAAAGTAATGATGACGATTCAGAAAAACTGGCAAGCGGTATTGCGCAGCGTATACGTACGCGCAGTGAAAAGAAAGAAAGTATTGCCACATCTTCTGTGTTCTCTATAAGTACAACAATTTCATCCGATAAGGAAAACGAGAGAGAAATAAAAGCGCTCGTAAAAGCAGAAAAAATAGCTACTACGGCACTTGAAAACAGCAAAGAAAAATATGAAGACTTGAAAGAGTCACTTGACTCCGACACGAAAATGGCAGTTGAGTTACAACTTAATCTTCTATCAGCTAAACTTGAAGGCGCTCAAGAAGTAATGGAGTACACTGAAGTATTGCGTGACACTACGGTCCTTAAGGCGTTTCTCAAGGCAAGCAAAAAACTCAACAGAAATCTTTTTTCCCGCCCTGAAAAAAGAGGTGGTGGAGATGGAAATGATGATGTAGACACAAGCACGTCTTCACAAAAATCTTCAAAAAATAGTGACATGGAAGAGGAGCATGATTCCTTTACAGATGATTTATTGAGAGACAGGTAATCAGGCCAGGTCTTTACATTTATTGGCTTATTCTGTATCCTTTTCCAAGGAATAAAAATGGAGGTGGTACGGTAGCAAGACGTAGAACAAAGTTCAACTTGTAAGCCATGATAAGCCATATTGTGATCGGAAAGGGGTCTGAAGAAACCACGATAAATGCTTACCCGAGATAGGCATTCTGGTTGTAACTTCTTCACCCGGGGAGCGGCAAAAGTATTTGCCGCTCCCTTTTTTAATTTTTATTCAAATAAAAAGAGCAGAGAGGAGATCTCTACTCTTTCGTATAAAAGGAAGAAACTACATATACAACCATGCTGGCGGAGCTAGGGGTCTTGATCGTTTTGCGGTTTTTGATCGAGGTAGAGCTCTTTGCGTTCCCACTATGGATGTCGACATCTCTTCCATGAATTTCGCGCGGAAAGTGGCAGCAGTGGCAGGGTTCTGAACAGGATACCTTGAACAAACGGATACAGGTCGCTCAATTTGAGCTATGTTTAAATCATCTAGAATTCTTTTTCTCCAATCCATTTTGGTTTCTCCTTTTCAAATGGTTCACAGTTTTCTAACTGCGAATTCTACTACTGTTTTTTATAAAGTCAAGGTATATATTTTGAGCTTACTTTCAAAAAACCCCATATTTTGCTATTATTTTATGTACTTGCCCCGTTAAAATTTTGACGGGGAAAACAATCAAATCCACCCCTATATACTTAGCTTGACCTTGTATTTATGTCAACAAACAAACAAAATTCTATTGGGGTGGATTCAGGAAAACACAGACTCCTTTCGGGTGTTAAGCCCACAGGTCAGCCGCATATCGGAAACTACTTTGGAGCCATGAAGCAGTTCGTGGACCTTCAAAATGATTATAAGAGCTCCATTTTTATTGCTGACCTCCACGCTCTCACTTCGGTTCAGAGTAAAGAGGAACTTCGCGAAGCGACTCTCAATGTAGCAATTGACTATCTTGCTATTGGCCTAGACTCCAAGAAAACCCTTATTTTTAAACAATCAGACACTCCACAAGTAACAGAGCTTGCGTGGATTTTTAGCTGTCTAACCACGATGCCATACCTTATGCGTGCACATACGTTCAAAGACGCGGAAGCGAAAAATAAAGATATAAATGTCGGCGTGTTTGAATATCCACTTCTTATGGCTGCAGACATTCTCTTAAATGACGCGGACGTAGTGCCTGTGGGACTTGACCAAGCTCAACATCTGGAAATTGCCCGAGATACTGCTCGAGTGTTCAATCGTATGTTTGAAGAAACCTTCAAAGAACCAAAAGCTCTTATTTTAGAGAATGTGAAGATTGTTCCCGGCACTGACGGACAGAAGATGAGTAAAAGCTACAACAATACTATCCCACTTTTTGCAACCGATGAAGAAATCAAGAAAGCAGTCATGAGTATCCCTACAGACTCAAGGGGAGTAAACGACGCTAAAGACCCCGAGACGGATAAGGTTTTTGCCTTGCACAAATTGTTTTCCGATAAAAACTCCCTCATGGAGCTTGGAGAAAAATATCGGAAAGGTGGAATCGGTTACAAAGAATCAAAGGAAATTCTTATTAAGAGTGTTTCTATGTGTGTCGCCCCGCTTCGGGAAAAGAGGGCAAAGATTGCCCAGGACCGGCAAGGAGTAACTGACATGCTGGAGGAAGCTGGAAAGCGCGCTTATGCTCATGCGGAAGAAAAGATGAAAGAAGTGAGAGAGAAAGTTGGGTTAACGCTTGAATAATATGGAAAGAATTCACATAAAAGACTTGAAAGAACAGGTGGGGAAAGAGGTGAGTATCTCCGGATGGGTAAGTGTGAGGCGCGATCAAGGCAAGATGGTTTTCTTTAACTTTCGAGATTATTCGGGGAGTATTCAGGGTGTAGTACTTCCCAAAAGCCAGGCAATAGAAACAGCAAAAGAAGTGCGACCAGAATTCGTCGTGAATGTCAGTGGGAAAGTAAACAAACGTCCTGATGGAAATATCAAAAATGAAGAGCAGAATGGCGATATTGAGCTTGAAGTATACAAAATAGAAATTCTCTCAAAAGCAGATATACCATTTGAATTAGATTCTGAAATTAATTTAGACACCAAACTCGACCACTTACCTTTTACATTGCGTTCCGAGCATTCAAAAAATATTTTCAAGGTTCAAGCTACCGTCGTAGAGGCATTTCGAGAAGCGATGCGGAATGAAAATTTTATTGAGTTTCAATCTCCCTTGCTTGTAGGTAGCGATGCGGAGGGTGGCGCCGTGGCGTTTAAAGTTGATTATTACTATGACCAAACTGCTTTTTTGGCTACAAGTCCCCAGCTGTATAAACAAATGCTAGCAGGGGTTTTTGAGAGAGCGTTTACGGTTACTAAAATATTTAGAGGAGAGAAACACGCCACAACGCGACATTTAAGCGAAGCCGTATGCATGGATTTTGAAATGGCATTTATAAAAGACCATGCAGACGTGATGGACACACTTGAACACTCCATCAAGCACATCATTGGAAGAATGATAGAAAAACATAATGATGTCTTTAAGAGCATGAGTATTGAGAAGCCGTTGGTACCGAAAAAGTTTCCTGTGCTCAAATTGCGAGAAGCACAAAAAATGCTCGGGGTTCCGGAAGATGAACCTGACCTTGCACCAGAACACGAGCGTGCTCTTTGGGAATGGGCAAAAAAAGAGCACCATAGTGATTTTGTGATTGTAACTCATTTTCCATTGTCTAAAAGGCCTTTTTATACTTATGAAGATGAAAATGATAAAGGATATACGAAATACTTTGATTTACTTTTTCGCGGGCTAGAAATCAACAGTGGGGGACAGCGGGTGCACAATTATGATGAATTAGTAAAACGCATCAAAGACAAAGGTCTTAATCCTGACAAATTTGGATTCTATCTTGAGACTTTTAAAGTAGGCATGCCTCCGCACGGGGGTTGTTCAACTGGACTTGAGCGACTCACAGCAAAGCTCCTCGGACTTGAGAACGTAAAAGAAGCAACTCTTTTCCCACGCGATATTAACCGCATTGATACTCTGCTTTCTCACGACTAATGACGACAATAAGAAAGAAAATTTGGCCGGAATACTTTAATGAAGTTTTGTCGGGAAAAAAGAAGTATGAGTTAAGACTCAATGATTTTGATGTAAGTGAAGGTGATACTTTATTACTTGAGGAGTGGAATCCACAAACCAAAAAGTACACAGGGAGAACTATTGAAAAGAAAGCGACCAATGTTGGAAAATTTAAAATCGATAAGTTGTTTTGGCCAGAAAAGGATGTGAAGGAAAAAGGTCTACAGATTATTTCAATAGAGTAATGGAAGAAAAAAACCAATTTCAAATTAAAACGGAAGTGTTTGAGGGGCCGCTTGACCTGCTTCTTTCGCTTATTGAAAAACAAAAGTTACACATTAACGATATCTCTCTGTCGAAAGTAACGGAAGACTATATTGGCTATATCAATGCTCAAAAAGAGTTTCCACTAGGACAATCTGCTGACTTTATTTTGGTTGCTTCAACACTTCTCCTCATAAAGTCAAAGTCCCTCTTGCCATCTCTTAAGCTATCGGCGGACGAAGCAGGAGATATTGAGGACCTAGAGCGTCGTCTTAAAGAGTATAGCCGGATGAAAGAATTAAGCCGTCATATACGAGAGCGCTTTGGAAAAGAAGTGCTCTTTGCCCGACTTCCCAGTAAAGAAATTAACCCTGTGTTTTCACCCAACAAAAGCATGACAGTTCAGGGTCTCTTCGGAGTTATACGCCAGAGTATTGCCAACCTCCCCAAAGTGGAGCGTCTCGCGCAGGCGGTCGTTGATAGGATTGTAAGCCTTGAAGATATGGTGAAAAAAATTACAGAGAGGGTTACGCAAGCGATGCGAACGACGTTTAAGGAGTTCTCCCATC
>JBBTXU010000050.1:0-12006 GCA_038062155.1 Patescibacteria group bacterium
TCCTGCGCGCGTGATGGGTGTAGTTGCAGAAATACTTTCCGATGTTAAAGGTTTGGTGTGGCCGACTTCAATTGCCCCATTTCATATTCATCTGATTATGCTCGCCAAAAGTGAAAAGGCAGAAACTCTCGCGCAAAAAGTTCTCTCTATCGCGGACAAACAAGGAGTCCATGTTCTGTATGATGACCGTGACCTCTCTGCCGGGGAGAAATTTGCCGAGTCCGACCTTATTGGAATTCCGTATAGATTCGTCATAAGCGAGAAGACCATTGCTCAAGAAAAAATTGAAGTAAAAGAGAGAATTACCGGCACAGTGTCAATGATTGACTCGTCTCTCAAAAGCGTGGAAGATTACTGTGCCCGCATTGCAGTATCAGTATAGGGAGCCCACTGACAAAATATGCATGATTAAAGAGAAGTTTCAAAAACTGAATACTTTATTTTCAAATGATATTGGTATCGATTTAGGTACTGCTAATACTTTGGTATATATCCGCGGAAAAGGGATTGTCATAAACGAACCCTCTGTTGTCGCGGTGAATCAAAAAACCGGACAAGTGGTGGCGGTAGGAATTCAGGCAAAGCGCATGCTCGGTCGCACCCCTCCGCACATTGTTGCGGTGCGTCCCATTATTGACGGAGTGATTTCTGATTTTGAAGTGACGGAAGAGATGATTGCGTATCTTCTTAATAAGGCACAGGAGAGCTCAAAGAAATTTTTCGGTCCTCGGGTTGTTGTCGGAGTTCCGTCGGGCATTACTAATGTTGAGATACGGGCGGTTCGCGATGCGACAAAAAATGCCGGTGCGCGAGAAGTGCACATCATTGAAGAACCAATGGCAGCGGCTATAGGGATACGGCTTCCGGTAAAAGAGCCTGTCGGCTCCATGGTCATTGATATCGGTGGCGGGACTACTGATATTGCCGTCATATCGCTTTCCGGCATTGTTCAGTCAAAGAATCTGCGCATTGCGGGAGATCGTTTTGATAACGATATCATTTCCTATATCCGCAATGAATTTAAAATCCTCATTGGGGAGAAAACTGCCGAAGAAGTTAAAATTGCCATAACCCGTCTTATTCCATCAGGTCCTCCTATTGAATCAACCATCAAAGGCCGTGACCTCATCACTGGTCTTCCTCGCGAAGTGGTCATTACTGACGCCGACATCCGCGAAGCAATTTCCCAATCTGTTGATGCTCTTCTTGAGTCTTCAAAGGAAGTATTGGAGGCAACTCCCCCTGAAATTCTCTCTGATGTTATGCGAAGCGGAGTGCATTTGGTTGGCGGGGGAGCGCTCCTGCCAGGACTTGCTGATATTATTGAAGAGTATATTAAGATTCCTGTCCATATAGCGGAAGACCCGCTCACCGCTGTTGCGCGGGGCACTGGTATTATTCTTGAGCATCTTAAGGAATTTGAAGATGTATTAATCATCAATGAAGATTCACTTCCCCCTCAAAAATAGAAGGCAAAACCGATGGGGCGCATTTCTGCCCGCTACTTACCTTTTTCTTGTTATCTTCGGTGTTTATATTTTTACTCCGGGCCTCCCTTCCTCAATCTCTTTCTTTTTTGTCCGTCCGATTGTGGCTGTAGGGTATTTTGTTTCAAGTTCGCTTTCCTTTGTTGGGAGAATACTCCTTCCTGGCGCGCTTGAGCGAGAACACACGCTCCTTGAGAAGCAGGCCGCTCAAGTCCGCGAATTAAAGTTTGAGAACGAAGCTGTGCGTTCTGAAAACTCCGCGCTTCGCGGCCTTCTTTCAATAGAAAAAAACAGTGAAACAGTTCGCGCAGGCATTCTTACGCGCCCTCCGCGCACCCCCTTTGATGTTTTTACTCTAGACGCAGGTTTGAGCGATGGCGTGCGTGCGGGCTCTCGTGTGCTCTATGCTCACAGCGCTTTACTTGGAGATGTTGTTGAGATAGGGAAAGCAGTTTCCAAGGTAGAACTGCTTTCATCTCCCGGAAAGATTACGGACGCAATCGTGGAGAGTAGAGGGAGCGCCATTGAGCTTACCGGCCGAGGGGGTGGGAATTTTATTGCCGTACTTCCTCAAGATTTTGATATCGAGGTTGATGATGTCATCGTCACTCCCGGGAAACAAGGCTATGTCGTTGCGCGTGTCGCCGCAGTGGTGAGCAACCCGACAGACTCGTTAAAAAGAGTGCTGTTGACCTCTCCCGTTAATATTCAAGAAGTTCGATTTGTTGATATTGTACTCCCTCTGGAATGAAATTCTTACGCACTCACTCAATACGGATATGCGCTGATGTATGTATCTCTGTCTTAGTATTTATTGCGCCGTGGTGGCTCTCTTTCGCCACTGCTCTTTTCTTCGCGTTCTATTTTAAAAACTATTATGAACTTGTATGGGCCGGTATTCTTGCAGACGGCATTGGTGGGAACCTCGCTCACTCTCCCCCGCTCATTGTGTTTGGCGCCCTCTGTGCTCTCATCGCTCTATCTTTTCTTAAGCGTTTTTTGGTTCCACTGCCGCGTGTATAATTGCCATTGTGGCTCCTCGCTTGTTTAAACGCTCACCTCGCACAGGGAAAGGGGAAATCGCTCCCGAAGATATTTTTATTGATTCAAGCAATCTTCCGGAATTCAATGTCCATCAATTCGAAGGGAGAATAGAGCGTCCTATAGCCGTGCTCTCGTCTCTCTCTGTCCTTTTCTTTTTTATTGCGGTAGCGCTTATTTTTGGCGGCCGCCTTTTTTTTCTCCAGATTACGCTTGGCAGTGCCTACGCGCTTCAAAGCGAACGCAATAGCCTTCGCCACACGCTCGTATTCTCGGAGCGGGGGGTTATTTACGATCGCACAGGGGCGAAACTTGCGTGGAATGAACCAAGCGCGACAACCACTGAATTTTCTGCTCGCGCCTACATTGACGCGCCTGGTTTTGCCCACATACTCGGCTATGTCAATTATCCTTCCAAAGATGCGAATGGTTTTTATTATCAGGAAAAACTTGAAGGAAAAGACGGTGCCGAGCGTTTTTACGATTTTCTTCTCTCAGGACGCAATGGCCTCAAAATCACCGAAACGGATGTTTTTGGAAAGGTGGAGTCGGAGAGCGTTATTGAACTCCCCGTCCGTGGCAAGAGCCTGACACTTTCTATAGATGCCTCCATCCAGAAAGAGTTTTATAGCATTATTTCCGAAACAGTTAATCGTATTCCATTCCAAGGTGGCGCGGGCATCATGATGGACATTCAAACGGGTGAAATTATTGCGCTCGTCAGCGCTCCTGAATATAGTCCTTCAGTGCTTGCCTCCGGTGATGGCAGCAGTATTGAGCGTTTTGTTTCTAATCCCCAAAAACCTTTTCTCAATAGAATAACCTCCGGTCTCTACGCCCCGGGGTCGATTGTAAAACCGTTTTTAGCAATCGGCGCGCTTTCAGAGGGAATTATTTCACCTGAAAAAGAAATTTTAAGCACAGGTTCAATAAGTATTCCTAATCCCTATAATCCTGAAAAGCCTTCGGTATTTCGCGACTGGAAAGCGCATGGCTGGGTTGATATGCGTCAAGCGCTGGCAGTTTCCTCTGATGTCTATTTCTATGAAATTGGCGGAGGATTTGAAGAGCAAAAAGGCCTTGGCATAGAAAATATTGAAAAGTACTTCCGATTATTCGGTCTCGGCGAACCGACAGGAATAGACCTCTCACAGGAAGAGTCGGGCGTTATTCCCAATCCAGAGTGGAAACAAAAAACCTTTGACGAAGAATGGCGAATCGGAGATACCTACAACACTGCCATCGGCCAGTACAGCGTCCAAACGACACCCATTCAAATGGTCAGAGCAATTTCTGCCATTGGGAGCGGAGGTACTCTTGTCACTCCGCATATAGCCCAAGCTCTTAAAACTGACGCAAGAAAAATGAATCTGCCGCAAGAGGATTTTGCCGTTGTTCGCGAGGGAATGCGCCGGGGAGTTACGGAAGGAACTGCTTCGGGTCTCTTTACACCCTCGGTTGCTATTGCCGCGAAGACCGGAACTGCCGAACTCGGAGCTGCCAAACAATTTGTTAATTCCTGGGTAGTCGGTTTTTTCCCCTATGATAAACCCCGCTATGCCTTTGCGGTCGTTATGGAAAAAGGTCCGAGTAACAACCTTATCGGAGGAGTTTTCGTTATGCGCCAGCTTGTTGATTGGATGTCGGAGCACGCTCCGGAGTACTTTACAGTGCAAAATTGACTTTCGGACACCCCCTCTGTAGAATTGGAACACTTAAATCTATGAATCTTGTTAGAAATAGGTCATCTGTAGATGACCGTAGCATAACAGGAGAGAGTAGAGAGGTATTAATGGCAAGGTTAATGTATTTTTTAGTGAAATTACCAGCTGATTAATTTCTAATGGGATGAAAGACGAAATCGAATATCTTACGCAGGAAAAATTTGAAGAATTTACCAAAGAGCTTGACTATCTCAAAAAGACGCGGCGCAAGGAAATTGCCGAGAATTTAGAATACGCAAAATCTCTGGGCGACCTTTCAGAAAATGCCGAGTACCAGGAAGCGCGCGAAATGCAAGCCAACATTGAAGATAGGATTGCCCGTTTGGAGAATCTGCTGAAAACCGCGAAAATAATTTTAGGACACAGCTCAGACGTTGTTTCAATCGGCTCTATTGTCACTGTTCAACTCGCGGAGGATAAGAAAGAGAACACTTATACCATTGTTGGATCGGAAGAAGCCAATATCGCAACTGGCAAAATTTCTACCCGATCTCCCTTCGGCTCCGCAATTTTAGGAAAGAAGAAAGGAGAAACTTTCTCTTTCACTACTCCTGCGGGGGAGAGAGCGTACAAGGTGGTAAAGATAAAATAATACCCCTGTTTGCACGAAAGGACTTTCAGTGGTGGTACAATAAACGATATGACCACTCTTTTAGAAATAAGAAATGCCCGCCTGGAGAAGCTTAAGATGCTCGCCGACGCGGGCATTAATCCATATCCTATTTCTTCACGGAAATCATCCGATATTTCTCTTGTACTTAAAAAATTTGACTCGCTTGTTGCGAGTAAGAAAAAAGTAACTCTTGCCGGACGCCTCATGGCACTTCGGGGCCAAGGAGCAATTATGTTCTTTGACCTCTCTGATGGTACAGGCAAAATTCAAGGCACTCTTAAATCGGATGAGACAAAAGATTTTGAACTTTTCTCGAAAGTCCTTGATATTGGAGACATTGTTGAAGTGTCTGGGCATTTTTTCATTACTAAACGCGGAGAAAAAACGATAGCATCGCTCACTGTCCGCATGCTTGCCAAAAGCCTCCGTCCGCTTCCCGAGAAGTGGCACGGTCTGCAGGATATGGAAGAGCGCTTGCGTCGCCGCTACCTTGACCTTTTGGCAGATGAAACCAAAAAGCGCTTTCTTACCCGCTCGCGCATTGTTACCGCGGTGAGGGCTTTTCTTGAGAAAAAGGGCTTTGTTGAGGTAGAAACGCCTATGTTGCAACATGTTGCCGGGGGAGCGAGCGCAACGCCCTTTAAAACCCATCATAATTTCCTGGATATTCCTCTGTATCTTCGCATTGCGCCTGAAATTTATCTTAAAGAGCTCTTAGTCGGGGGGGTTCCCAAGGTCTATGAAATTGGGCGAAATTTTCGCAACGAAGGGATTGATGTGACGCACAATCCCGAGTTCACCACGGTTGAATTTTATGAAAGTTTCGCCGACGCGAAGAAATTCCGAAAACTGGTAGAAGCACTCACCCAAACTCTTGTTAAAAAAATAGTCGGTACGGATAAAATTATCTATAGTGGTAATGAAATAGATTTTGGAAAAAAATTCTCAACGATTAAATATTTTGACTTGCTTGAACAGTATGCGCATTTCAATCCGGCAAAAGCATCCGAGGCGGAAATAGAAGCGAAAGCGAAAGAATACGGAGTCACAAAAGGTGCAGGGGATTCTCGAGAAAAACTTCTTGATGGCATTTATAAAAAAGCATGCCGGCCTCACTTGATACAGCCGATTTTCGTGATTGACTATCCGACGCCTTCTCTCCCGCTTGCCAAGCGATTGCCAAAAAAAGATTTTGTGGACGCATTTCAGCTTGTCGTTGGCGGACTTGAATTAGTCAAAGCGTTTTCCGAGCTCAACGACCCGATTGACCAAGCACAGCGTTTCTTTCTTGAAGAGCAAAATAAAAAGGCGGGGGATAAGGAAGCACAGTCCATGGACAGTGAGTTTATTGAAGCAATTGAATATGGACTTCCTCCGGCAGGCGGAGCAGGATTTTCTATTGATCGCTTTACGATGCTCTTGACTGACAGCAAGAATATCCGCGAAGTAATACTTTTTCCAACTCTCCGTCCTCGTTCGTAAATTTTCAACATATAAAACAAAACACCCAAGCAAGTTGTTACGCTTGGGTGTTTTGGTAGGGGTATCAGCGGCAATGAGGATTTCGTGACATTGTCAAGATGGAGCAGGCCATCATGTCGGGGCCCAGAACGGCCCTATGACGAATAATCCGCGTCCTCATTGGTTCTTCAAATTCTCCTATGTTGAAATTCGAGCTTCTTTGTCCAGAGAAAAATTCTCTTCCCATACTCATTTCATTTTGGTGGAACGCTCCGTCAACACTTTTCATGCTTCCCCCTATTTCTTGTATTTCAGATTGATGTTGTAGTGTACTGCCTGCGTAACAGTGTATCATATTTTTAAAAATATCAGCATATAAAACAAAACGCTCAAACACAAAAAAATATGTGTTTGAGCGCCTTGGTATGAGTCGTTACGCGGAATCGGCTCCTGTCATTCTCAGCTGAGGATGAAAAGATTTTGACCGGTCAAAGGGCGAGGAGGGTTCCAAGCTCCCGCGCTCGAGACGCAGTTCCGTTGTTTTTTCGAACGAAGCGACGAAATCGCCCATGCCTACCACAGGGCTCACGGTGTGAACCTGATGGTGATGTTTCATGTTCTGGCCGTTGCTCATAACAATCTCCTTATGTCTTTCTATTATTAAGGTTCAAGTGTTACCCGCTTAACACTGTATCATACTTAGGCAGAAAAATCAAGTCCCTTCCTAATAGGGCCCAACTGTGCACAACTCTAAAATCAAAGTGGTATGAAGTGTTATATAATGCTATCACGTGGGAAAAAGTGGTAAAGCAGAACCCCGTTAAAAGTTCTTTATGTTTAGAAGTCAGACTTTTAACGGGATGGCGATTTTGAAAATCGCTTCGCTCATAACAAAATCAGCCACATGCTTATAGGAGAATACACGCACACTATCGATGAAAAAAACCGGGTCTCCATGCCCTCTAAATTTCGAAGAGAAATGGGGAAGACGGTCATCATCACTCACGGATTAGACAGTTGTTTGTTCGTGTATTCGCGCGCAGAGTGGAAGACGATTTCGGAAAAAGTTTCAGAGTTGGGGATCGCTCAAGCTGATCGTCGCGGGCTCAATCGGTTTCTCCTTGCTGGAGCGGTTGAGGCCGAGGTCGACACGATAGGGCGAATCTTGATTCCTGATTTTTTACGAAAGTTTGCCGGACTCTCGGAGCGCGTAGTGTTTGCAGGAGTGCATAGCAGAGTGGAAATTTGGGACGAAGAAAGATGGGCGGAATACAAGAAACAGCTTGAAAAACAGGCTGACGCCCTCGCCGAGAAATTAGGTGGCATCGGCGCTCTCTAATGGCACACGCAAGCGTTCTTTTACAAGAAACAATCAAAGTACTTGCGCCTCAAGAGGGCGATGTTGTCCTTGACGGCACCGTTGGTAATGGTGGACATGCCGAAGCGATTATCCCACTCATTGGAAAGAAGGGAACATACATCGGACTTGACGCAGATGCCCATTCCATTGAAAGAGCGTCAAAGAAACTCTCGGGCGCGAGCTCAAAAGTTATTCTTCGCAAAGAAAATTTCCGTAATTTAGATGCTGTATTGCGCGAAGAAGGCATTTCCTCCATTGACCGCATACTCCTTGACCTCGGCCTCAATTCTGACCAGTTAGAGGTCTCGGGAAGGGGATTTTCATTCCTGCGCGATGAGCCGCTCATCATGACATATGACGACCTACCTTTGGGTGTAAAGACTGCTCGCGACATTGTTAATCAGCTCAATGAGAAAGAACTTGCCGACCTCATATTCAATTTCGGAGAAGAAAGACTGTCGCGCCGTATAGCTTTCGCAATAGTGCAGGTGCGGGAGAAAAAACCCATTGAGAGAAGTAGAGAGCTCGCGGCACTCATTGAAGCCTGTGTTCCTTCTTTTTACCGACACGGCAGAATTCATCCGGCAACGCGTACCTTCCAGGCATTGCGCATCGTAGTCAACGACGAGATGGGGGCGCTTGAGGAAGGACTTCATAAAGGATTTGAAGCGCTTTCATCAGGAGGAGTTATGGCAGTCATCTCGTTCCACAGTCTTGAAGACAGAATGGTCAAGAATTTTTTTAGGGATTTGGAGAAAGGAGGAAAAGGGGAGGTGCTTGTGAAGAAACCGATTGTTTCTGGAGAAGAAGAACAAAGTGAGAATCCGCGTTCACGAAGTGCGAAGTTAAGGAGTTTTAAAAAAATATGAAAACATTAGCAATTTCAATACAACAAAGCGAGAAGAAGATATTTCTCACTTTCGTGCTTATCGTCGTGCTCTCTCTTTCGCTTTATGTCTACTTCGTTAATCGTGCGGTACTCAATATCGTAGAGCGCGAGCGCAAAGTTGGGGAATCGAGGGCACTCTTTACCCGTGTCAGCGAGCTTGAAAGCACGTTAGCGTCTCTCAATCGGAGGGTTAATCTCAAAACGGCCTATTCTTTGGGTTTCAAGGACGTATCTGCCACTCAATTCATAGAGCGTGACCATATCGGTCAGAGCCTCTCACTTTCAAATTTTGAGTAACCTAATATGAAGGTTTCTCTTCCGAGCCGGCTCTCCGTACTATTCTTTGTCTTTTCTTTTTTAAGCCTGCTTCTCGCAGGCCGTTTGTATTTTCTCCAAATCGTTCATGGAGAGGAATTTAGCGAGCGCGCTGACAGGCAATACATACGTCCAGTAAGCACGTCGTTTAATCGAGGGTCAATATTTTTTGAAAATCGCGATGGAACACATCCTGGCGCGGCAACGCTTAAATCGGGGTTTACCGTTGCGATCAATCCAAATTTACTCCCCGATCCGCAAAAAGTATATGAGCGCCTATCGTCCACTCTCACGCTTGATAGCGAGAATTTCTTTGCTCGAGCAGGGAAAAAGGACGATCCCTACGAGGAAATCGCGCGCCGGGTTGATGAGGCGACTGCAGAGCGCATCAATGCTCTCGGTATCACCGGTCTCTCTACCTTTCATGAGAAATGGAGATTCTATCCTCGCGCGACACTTGCCGCACACGCGATAGGTTTTGTTGCTTACAAAGGCGATACGCTTTCCGGCCAGTACGGACTGGAACGCTATTACGATGATGTATTAAGGCGAGACGGCGGAGACATCTACATAAACTTTTTCGCTGAAATATTTTCTGGCATCAAAAAAAATATTGTTGAAAAGAAACCGGGAGAAGGGGACATTGTGACTACGATAGAACCTTCCGTACAGACTTTTCTTGAAGATAAGCTCCGTGAAATAGATACACAATGGTCACCGGAAGAAATAGGCGGGATTATCATCAATCCCCAAAATGGAGAAATATATGCCATGGCAGGGTATCCGACTTTTGACCCGAATAATTTTCAGGGAGAAAAAGATATTTCGCTGTTTCGAAATCCATTAATCGAAAATGTATATGAAATGGGCTCCATCATAAAGCCCTTAACTATTGCAGTAGCTATTGACGCAGGTGTTATTACCGCAACGACAACCTATGAAGACCGAGGTTTTCTTGTTCTCAATAATGCAAAAATTTCAAACTATGACGGCAAGGCTCGCGGAGTCGTTGATATGCAGGAGGTTCTCAATCAGTCCCTTAATACCGGTGCTGCCTTTGCCGCTCTGCGAATGGGTAAAGAAACATTTACCAAATACATGAAAAATTTCCATCTCGGAGACGAAACGGGCATAGACCTTCCTAATGAATCATACGGACTTACAAAAAATTTCAATAACCCGCGAGATGTCGAACTTGCAACCGCAGCATACGGGCAAGGAGTTGCTTTTACTCCTATTGCCACGGTTCGGGCGCTTTCTGCACTCGGGAATGGCGGTACTCTTATTGACCCGCATATAGTAAAGAAAATAGAGTATCGCACCGGCCTATCAAAGACGATAACCTCTCTGCCGGGGGAAAGAGTAATTAAAAAAAGCACATCGGATGAAATTACCCGGATGCTCGTTAATGTCGTGGACAAAGCGCTCCTGGGAGGAGTGGTCAAACTTCCGCATTACAGCATTGCCGCAAAGACGGGAACCGCCCAGATTGCAAAGTCGGGTGGGGGTGGCTATGATGAAACCAGGTTCCTACATTCGTTTTTCGGTTATTTCCCCGCGTATAAGCCGCAATTCCTGGTGTTCCTTTTTGCAATCAATCCTCTCGGTGCTCGCTATGCATCTGAAACGCTGACCCGTCCCTTTATGGATACCACTAAGTTTCTGATAAATTACTACGAAATACCTCCTGACCGCTGATTATGCTCCCACTCCTCAAAAAAATTATTTCCGCGGTTCTTACCTGGGAAGCGCGCATGGTGATTGCCAAATACCACCCAGTGATTATTGCGGTAACAGGAAGCGTCGGAAAGACTTCTACCAAAGATGCCATTTTTACTGTTCTTTCCCCGTCTTTTTTTGTCCGTAAAAGCGAAAAAAGTTTTAATAGCGATATCGGCGTTCCGCTCACGATTCTCGGTCTTGAAAATGGCTGGTATGACCCAATTGCGTGGCTCAAGAATATGTTTAAAGGACTTGACCTCATATTCTTCCCTCATCACTATCCGCGCATTCTTGTGCTTGAAGTCGGAGCAGACCGCCCAGGCGATATTAAAGCGATAGCAGAATGGCTATCGCCCGACATCGTAGTACTCACGCGTTTTCCTGATGTCCCTGCGCATGTGGAATTTTTCTCTTCTCCTGACGAGGTGATTGCGGAAAAAGGCTATTTAGTGAAATCACTTAAAGAAAAAGGACTCCTGGTCTTTAATAGTGATGATGAAAAAACGGCTTCTCTGCGGTCTCTCACCAAGGCGCCTGGAATGAGCTACGGCTTCAATCAAGGTAACAATGTACAAGCTTCCTATGCTGATATTATCTACGAAGAGAGAATTCCCAAAGGCATGGTGTTTAGAGTTAATTACCAGGGTAAAAGTGCGCCCGTGCGCCTCAAAGGGGTTCTCGGCCGCCAGCAGATATATTCAACCCTTGCTGCTTTGGCGGTGGGGTTCTCTCAAGGTTTAAACATTGTCAAAGCGGCAGAGACGTTTGAAAAAGCTCTCTTTGCTCCTGGCCGCATGCGTATTATTGAGGGGATGAATAACTCGCTTGTTATTGATGACACATACAACTCCTCACCCGTTGCGCTCAAAGAGGCTTTGTTTACTTTGCAGACTATTTCTGTTTCAGGAAGAAAGATTGCAGTACTAGCAGATATGCTGGAGCTTGGAAAGTATTCAATTGTCGAACACCGCAATGCGGGGAAAATGGCGGCGGTTATGTGCGATACGCTGGTCAGTGTCGGTACCCGCGCCCGCATGATGGACATCGGCGCGGAAGGGAAGCGAATGGGCAAAAGAAAGCGTTTGCAATTTCAGACTTCAACGGAGGCGGGAGCATATCTTAAAACCGTACTTGCGAGGGGTGATATGGTGCTTGTCAAAGGGTCGCAATCAATGCGAATGGAGAAAGTGGTAGAGGCCCTCATGGCCCACCCCGAACAGAAAGAAAAGCTTCTGGTAAGACAAGAGCGCGAGTGGCAACGAAAGTAGTTTTATTGTAAGTTTCTTATACGGCCCCATCGTTTATGATAGGTGCCTGTAGACGGCCTCATCGTCTAACGGTTAGGACACAGCCTTCTCAAGGCTGGAATCGGGGTTCGATTCCCCGTGGGGTCA
>JBBTXU010000051.1:0-12757 GCA_038062155.1 Patescibacteria group bacterium
CGCACCCCCACACCAAATTTTGATATGAGAAATATATCAAAATTTGCTGTTGCGGAGAGGGCGGGATTCGAACCCGCGAAGCCGTTTAACGGGCTTACCTCGTTAGCAGTGAGGCGCTTTCGACCACTCAGCCACCTCTCCCCGTGTATTGTGTCTACGACACATCTATAACAATAGAGGTAGCCAGAGTGTTCGACAAGTCGTCCTCCTATTGCCTGTTCACTTCGCTCACATCGGCAATTTTCTCACATTGTTCGAAATCGGATGAAAAACAAAGCAGTTTGTTTTTCATCCACTCAGCTACCTCTCCCTGGTGTGTCGAAATACATTTTAGAGCCTAACATATTTGCTTTTAGTGTGCGACGATGAGTCGAGAGTTATAGCTAAACCGGCTCTCTGCACCTGATACAAATATGCCCCGCATAGGGTATTATTTGTGTTAGGAGGATGGGATTTAAAAGTTACAAGCGCAACTGCCAGCCTAAAACGAAAAATATTTATGAAGTATATACCAAAATTAACAACAGTCATTTTTTTGGGAGTTTTCGGTATTTTTGCTTTTACTTCGGCGCAAGAACCTCCTCCACTCAACCAATATCAGGAACAGGTTAACCCTCAGCAGAATCCGTATCAGGAAGAACTGCAAGTGACGCCACCGCCTCCGTCTCCCACAGAGCCGCAGCAAAAAACAATTCCGCCTCAACAAAAACCACCTTCGCTACAGACACCGCCTTCAGTTGAGCCGCAAGCAATCTCGCCTGAAACTTCACTCTTACCACAAGCGTTTGATACAAATGCGGTGGGTGCATTTAACTTCTCCTCTCCTACCTCCTATGTCCTTATCGGTGGCGGGTTTGTGTTCTTCTTTTGGCTAGGATGGCGTGAATGGTTAAAACGCAAAAAAGAAACCGAACTGCCGGCGGAAGCAGAAAAAATTGTTTGTTCAACGTGCGGCGGTAGCGGCAAAATTACTAAAAAAAGGAAAATGTCCGCGCCTTGCCGCCATTGCAAAGAGACAGGCATTGACATATGTCACCATTGCAGTGGAACGGGTAGAAATGGGCTTGGGATTGGAGTTCCGCTTGATGACATAGAAAATTATCCAAAGTGTGATTATTGTTTCGGTAAAGGATTTCCGGAAATTCCGCTTAGGTGTTGTATGTGTAAAGGTAAAAGGAAAGAAGAATACGAAGAGTCATATGAAGAAACTTGTCCTACATGCAAGGGGTCGGGCTGGATACGTAATTGGTGATGAACATCTGCCATAAGTGCAAAAGAAATTTTTTCATGATATGAATCAAAAAGGATTTATAAATATCATAGCGGTCATTGGAATCATGATACTTGTTGGCATAGCTTCTTTTTTCGAACTAAGTTATTTTTAGTGTGCGGCGGTGATACCAAAAGCCCTTTTTGCTCCAGCTCGCTTAAGAGTTGCCATCGCTTCTTTGAGCGTGCTTCCTGTAGTGAGAACATCATCTACAACTATAACTTCTCTTCCTGAAATTCTGCTCCCATCTCTAATCCCAAAAGACCCGATAGGATTTTTCTTTCTCTCACCTTTGCTTTTTGTTTCAGTTTGCGGAATCGTCTCTTTTGTTTTCACCAACACGCTTTTCCCGTATTCAAAAAGGTTTTCTCTATCATTTTTCAAAATCTCCTCTACAAGAAGCTCTGTGTGGCTGAACCCCTTCTTTCTCTGGCGGCTTTTTGAAGAGGGGACAGGTACGACCAGTATTTTATTTTGAGAGTGAACTACACGCTTTATTTCCCCATACAGGATTTCTCCAAAACGCGAGGCAATAATTCTATTTTTTCGATATTTAACTTCATGTATTGCCAAGCGGACATATGGGTCTGAATAGTTGAATATGCTCGTAATTGAGGAAACAGGCGTCAAACTTCTTTGAAATTGTGAGAGGTATTGCTCTGCCGTCATACTCTCTAGCTTTTTTACCTCTTTTGAGCGCGGAAAAAGGAATTCAAGGAGGGGGTGGAGGATGTGTGTAGGCGAAATACCCATATGGCTATTGTACCGCGCAAAAAGAGCAAATTGGGAAAAAGCGCTGTGTGGTATACTGAAAAATCATTTGTCATGGCCAATTTTGCCTCAAATCTACTCTCAAATTTCTTTGAACAGAAGAAAGAAAGCGTTATCGGCATAGACATCGGAACCTCCGCTATTAAAGTGGTCCAGCTTTCCCGAAAAGGGCAAAAAGCAGTCCTTGATACCTATGGTGCGCTCTCTTTGGGCCCGTATGCCGGAGTTGAAATCGGACGAGCGACCAATCTCGGAGTAGATAAAATAGTTGAAGCAATGAATGACCTTCTTCGCGAGTCGGGCACGACGACGCGCGACTGCGGGATTGCCATTCCTTTCACTTCAAGCCTCATGGCGACCGCCGAAGTGCCATATGTCAGCGATGCCGAACTTCGTGGCATTGTTCCCATTGAAGCGCGGAAATATATTCCCGTGCCGATTTCCGAAGTGACCCTTGATTGGTCGGTCATTCCTCCAAGCGAGGCTAACCTTGATGAAACCACACCCAGCCAAGAAGAGGCGGACGCAAAAACCCGCCCTGGGAAAAAGAAAGATATCCTTATTGTCGCTATTCATAACAACACCATCGCCAAATATCAGGATATCGTGAAGAAGTCTGGTCTCAACGCGACATTTTTCGAAATAGAGGTGTTTAGCACCATGCGAAGCGTCTTGGACCAGGAAGCGGTGCCCATCATGCTCTTTGATATGGGTGCGGGTTCAACCAAGCTCTACATCATTGAACGGGGAGTCGTTCGCAATTCCCATACTATCAATCGCGGGTCCCAAGACATAACGCTGGCACTTTCGCGCTCGCTTGCGATGCCTGTGGATCGCGCGGAAATCACCAAGCGCGACCCCAATCTCGGAGGCAATACGAGCAATAAAGAAGTAGACAATGCGATTGCGGTCGTGCTTGATTATATTTTTTCCGAAACAAGCAGGGTGATTCTCAATTATCAGCGGAAATTCCAGAGGAATTTAAGCAAAGTAGTGCTCGTGGGCGGCGGGGTAGGGCTTGTGGGCTTTCTTGAGAAGGCCAAAGCGGGATTCCAGACCGATGTAGTCAACGGTGACCCGTTCCTCAAGATTGAGGCACCCGCATTTCTTGACGATGTGCTCAAAAAGGTGGGTCCGGAATTTGCGGTGGCCGTCGGTATTGCCCTTCGGCGTTTACAAGAAATTTGAAGCGCCTTTCTTGCGTGGTACAATGAGAACAACAGAAGTGTATGGACACCAAACTTCAACAATCGTTCATTCCTAAAAGGCCGATAATGACATCCCAACCGGGTCGCGGAGGGAGATTAAATTCCTCCCCGGTTGGATTTTTCGCGCTCGTCGTTTTACTTATCGTTGCAGTAGCAATCCTCGGCTCTGCTGGAGTCTTTTTCTACGGAGAATATCTAGTCGGGGCTCGCGGGGAGCTTGACCAAAGGCTCGCCGCAGCGCGCGTCGCGATTGAACCGGATACTCTGTCGGAATTGATGAGGGTTGGCAGGCGTTTATCTGTCGCGCAGGAGCTTTTGAGCAAACACATTTCAGTTTCTTCTTTTTTTGAATTCCTTCAGTTGGTAACTGTGCGAAGCGTGCAGTTTACCAATTTCAGATACAGTGTTGACCCACGCCGGGGGCTTCTCAACGTTGATATGGATGGAAATGCACCAGATTATGCAACGCTTGTATTCCAGTCCGATACTTTCTCTCAACATTCCGATGTTTCAGGCGTTACGTTTTTTGACCTTGATTTAGACACCAAAGGCGACGTTACATTTTCCCTCAAGCTCACCCTCGACCCCGCAAAATTCCTTTTCAAAAATAATCTACAAGCCATTTCCTTTGGCTTTCCTTACTAATATGAAAAGCACACTTCCAGTCTTACTACTTCTTCTTTCGGCTGGCGCTTTCTATTTCTACATAAATCCCGGGTATGCCCGCATCACGGGTCTTCAGGAAGAAGTGCGCCAGCATGAGGCTACGCTCGCTGATGCGGAGTCCCTTGGCGCTACTCGCGACTCGCTGGTGACAACCTACAATAACTTTTCAAGCACGGACCTCGCGCGCCTTGAAAAAATGCTTCCCGACAAGGTTGATACTGTGCGTCTCGCCGCGGAAATAAATAGTATCGGGCAGAGGTACGGAATTACCGTTAAAAGCTTTACTGTTAGTGAAGAAAAGTTGCCTACGGAAGAGGAGGTTCTCGCTTCCCCCTACCGCACGCTCCTTGTCACGTTTTCTTTTGACGGTTCCTATGAAAATTTCACCCAATTTCTCTCGGACCTTGAGTCAAATATCCATATAGTTGATGTGTCAGAAATTGTGTTCCAGGAGGCGTCGACTGGAGGCATACAGGCATACAGGATCAATCTTCGGACGTACGCGCTCTCTCAATAATATGAATGATTTTCTCAAAAAAAATAGCTTTTCCATCCTTCTCGTTCTTGTGGCAATGATTATTTTCTGGGTGTATACAACCTTCATTAATGTTCCTCGAGATGAAGAAGCACTTGCTCCTCAAAATCCTGCGGAAGAGATAACGCTCAATCTGAGCGGGCTTCAGAGCATTTCTTTTGATAATAATTTGTTCTCCTCTCCGGAGTTTAGAAACCTGCGCGAATTTCCGCTTATCATTCCTTTGCAGACTTTGGGGAGAACCAACCCGTTTGCTCCGGCGCAGTAACGCCCCGCTCTCTTTACTATGGGAATTCTTGAAATCCTCGCTAAGAAAAAGGTCATAAAGGAATCGGATATATCAAATATCCGCAAACAGGTCTCTTCCAATAAATCGGTTGATGATGTACTCATTAAGTTCGGCGTGTCTCCTAGTGATATCCTCTCAAGCAAAAGCGAGTACCTCAATGTTCCTATTCGCAAAGTAGAAGACAAAGATGTTTCTACCGACATCTTGAAATTTATTCCCGAAGAATCAGCGGTACACTATAATTTTGTTCCGATTGCCGTGCATGACGGCGTACTTGATGTCGGTATCACTGACCCCGACAATATTGAAGCTCGCGATGCGCTCACGTTTATCTGCTCTCGGCTCAATCTTACCTATAGACTTTTTTTAATTTCCGAAGAAGATTTTGGAAAAGTCATCAAGCGCTATCAAAGTCTCTCAACAGAGGTAACCGAGGCGCTCTCTGCCCTTGAAGGGGAGTTGAAAGGAAAGGGAGAGGCGGAGGAGATATCTGCGTCTGAATCTGGGGTAGGAAACGTTGAAATTACCGGTACAGATGAGGTGCCAAATGACGGGAAAGGAGGAGAAGCCACAAAAACAATAGAAGACGCGCCGGTCACCAAAATTGTCGCGACCATTTTACGCTATGCGACCGAAGGGCACACCTCTGACGTTCATCTAGAACAGCTCCGCGATGTTGTGCGCGTGCGTTTCCGCGTGGACGGGGTGCTCAATACGAGCCTTATTCTCCCGAAAAAAATCCAGGATTCGGTTATTGCCCGTATTAAAATTCTTGCTAACATGCGCCTTGATGAAAAGCGCAAGCCTCAAGACGGCCGATTTTCAGCAAAAATTGAGGGAAGGAAAATTGATTTTCGTGTTTCCACATTTCCTACGTTTTATGGAGAAAAAGTCGTGATGAGAATTCTTGACCAAGAGAAAGGAGTGAAAAAACTCGATGAATTGGGCTTAAGTAAAAGAAATTTAGAACTCATTCGCGCTGCGATTAAACGTCCCTACGGCATGGTGCTTATCTCGGGGCCTACAGGGTCAGGGAAAACAACAACTCTCTACGGAATGTTGGGCGAAGTGGATAAGGAGCAAAAAAATGTGTTAAGTTTGGAGGACCCGATTGAATACAGTATTGACGGAGTCAATCAGTCTCAAGTGAGGCCTGAAATCGGATACAGTTTTGCGAATGGTTTGCGCACCACGCTTCGTCAGGACCCCGACATTATCATGGTGGGGGAGATCAGAGACTCGGATACCGCAAAGCTCGCTATTCACGCGGCGCTCACTGGACACCTTGTTCTCTCCACTATTCATACCAATAATGCTTTTGGTGTAATCCCGCGTCTCATTGATATGGGCGTTGACCCCTATCTTATCGGCCCAACGCTTATTCTGGCTATCGCCCAGCGGCTGGTAAGAACTCTATGTCCGGGCGCAGGGGCACCTATTCCTGTCAATGGCGCTATCGCGACCATGATTGAAAAACAGTTTGAAGATTTGCCTGACGAGTATCGCAGTGAGGTTAAAATCGGAAAGGAAGTGTATGCGATATCGCCCACTCCCGACTGTCCCACCGGCATTCGCGGCCGTATTGCGGCAATGGAGGTCATGGTGATGAATAAGGAGATTGAAACCATAATCCTCAAAAACCCGATAGAAACAGAAATTGGAAAAATTGCCCGAAAAAACGGAATGCTTACCATGAAAGAAGACGCACTCCTTAAGGCATTTGCCCGAATCGTACCCTTTGAGGAGGTGAATGGCCTGTAGAAGCGCTATGGGAAGGGTGATACAATAACTGTTGTTCACCGATAGCTTTGGTGAGAGCGCTATGGAGGAGAAAAAATACAAAATTCTTATCGTCGATGATGACAAGTTCCTCCTTAATATGTATTCTGTCAAGTTCGGAAAAAACGGGTTTGACGTGGTGACTGCGGAAAACGGCGAGGATGCGATTGCACGCATCAAAGAAGGCCTTTCTCCCGATGTTGTGCTTTTGGATATCATTATGCCAGGACTTGATGGCGTCGGGGTTCTAGAAAGAGTAAGAAAAGAGAAATTGGCACCTAATGCGGCCTTTATCATGCTCACCAACCAAGGGGGCGAAGAGGATATCTACAATGTGAAGCGTTTCAATATAGACGGATACATCATCAAAGCGACCACTATGCCCTCGGAGGTTATAGACGAGGTATTGAGACTTACAAAAGCCCATCATAAATCATAACGTTCTTTTTTAAAAAACAGCAATGGAGTACAAACGCGAATTAGATGAACTCTTTGAAACCACCCTCGTTGAGGGAGGGTCGGACCTGCATTTTTCCGAAGGCCGACATCCTACAATCCGTGCTGCAAGTTTTCTCATTCCGCTTGTAAAGAAATCAATCCTTACGGGCTCGGACTTGGAAAATTTTGCAAAAACACTATTATCCGCCGAACAGTACAGGGAACTTATTGAAAAACGAGAAATTGATTTCGCATACGTCTATGACCAAAAAGCGCGTTTTCGAGGGAATGCTTTTTTCCAGCAGGGAAAAATAAGCATCGCTTTGCGCCTTATCCCCCAGCAGATAAAAACGCTTCAAGAACTCAATTTGCCCCAAATGCTTGAAATGGTCGTGCGCAAACAACAGGGATTTTTCCTTGTGGTGGGCCCCACTGGCCACGGCAAGTCCACGACGCTCGCAAGTCTTATTGATTTTATTAATAGCGAACGGCTTGAACACATCATCACTATTGAAGACCCGATTGAATACGTATTTCCGAAGAAAAAATCCATTATTGAACAGCGTGAGCTTAAATTTGATACACGCAGTTTTCCCAGCGCTTTAGCGAGTATGTTCCGCCAGGACGTTGACGTGCTCATGATTGGTGAGATGCGCGATATTGACACAATCGGGGCCGCGGTCACTGCCGCTGAAACAGGCCACCTCGTCTTGTCCACCTTGCACACCAACAGTGCCGCACAGACGATTGACCGTATTATTGACTCATTCCCCGCGGGCCAGCAGGAGCAAGTACGTCTTCAGCTTTCGGGGAGTCTTATTGCTATCTTTTCCCAGCGTCTCATTCCACGAGTGTCTGGCGGACTTATTCCGGCCTACGAATTCCTTCTCAACAACAGCGCGGTCTCCAACCTTATCCGCGAGCGCCGTACGCACGAAATCAATACAGTAATTGAAACAGGGTCGCAGGAAGGGATGATAGATATGAATAGATGCTTGGCAGACTTGGTACGACGGGGAGAGATTACCATTGAAAATGCGTATCTCCACGCGCTTAATCAAAAAGCGCTTGAGAGAATGATCTAGATATGATTTTTTCCTACAAAGGAATAGATAAAGCGGGAGAACAGAAAAAGGGGACAGTAGAAGCGCCCGATATTGATTTTGGCATCTCAATACTGCAGAGGCAGGGTATCACTCTCTCCTCAATTCTTCCTGTGGAAGAGCGTAACTCAATTGCCGCATTTGCTTTTTTACACCGAGTCTCAACAAAAGACATCGTCATCCTCTCGCGTCAGATGGCAACTCTCTTCCAGGCAAAAGTTCCGGCGCTCCGCATTTTCAAGCTTCTCGCCGACCAATCGGACAATGCGGTGCTTCGGGATACGATGGATGCAGTGGTGAAGGATTTACAAGGAGGAAGCTCTATTTCAAAAGCGCTTGCCAGACATCAGAGAATATTCTCCAACTTTTATGTAAGCATGGTGCGCGCAGGAGAGGAGTCCGGGCGTCTTGATGGAGTGTTTTTGTATTTGGCAGATTATCTTGATCGCAACTACGCTATTTCCTCAAAGGCAAAGAACGCCCTCGTCTATCCCGCATTCGTCATTTTTGTTTTTATTGCGGTGATGACTTTAATGCTTACCGTCATAATCCCTAAAATTGCGGTAGTGTTTATTGATTCAGGAAAAGAGTTGCCGATATATACGAAAATAGTCTTGGGGCTAAGCGACTTCTTCGTTCATTACGGACTCTTTTTTGTTGCGGCGCTCGCTATAGGCGCAGTATTCCTTGTTCGGTATTTGCGAACGCCTGAGGGCGCCTATTCATTTGATACGTTTAAGCTCAAAATTCCGTACATCGGATTTTTGTATCGCATGCTCTATCTTTCGCGTATTTCCGACAACATGAACACCATGCTCATTTCCGGTATTCCCATGCTTCGAGCAATTGAAATTACGGGAGATGTTGTTGGCAGTCCGGTTTATCAAGAAATTTTAATGAAAAGATTGGAGCAAGTAAAAGGAGGCCTTGTCTTCTCTGCCTCCCTAGCTCCCTACAGCGAAATCCCGGCAATTATGGTTCAAATGATTAAGGTGGGGGAAGAGAGCGGAGAACTTGGGAGTATTCTCAAGACATTGTCAAAGTTTTATCAGCGCGAAGTGCTCAACGCCGTAGATACTCTTGTTAGTCTTATTGAACCCTTGATGATGGTGGTGTTGGGTCTTGGAGTCGGTATTCTTTTGGCCGCTGTGCTTCTCCCGATATACGACGTCGCTTCCGGTGTCTAGTTATCCACAGCGCCTTATTTTTAAGCCTTTTTTTAAGGCGTATAATAGGACTACATCGCTTTAAAAAAGCGACTTCTCTCGGAAGGAGAGCGGTCGAATACATTAAATTTAGTAGTTATACAGATAAAGTATGTTAAAGCAAAACAAAGGTTTTACCCTCATTGAGTTGTTGGTCGTGATTGCTATTATCGGTATTCTCTCTTCTATCGTTTTGGCGAGTCTCAACACTGCCCGAGCAAAAGGAGCCGATGCCGCTATCAAAGCCAACCTTTCAGGTATCAGAGCGCAGGCTGAAATTCTCTATGACACCAACGGTGGCTATGGAGTGGACGCAACGCCGACAGCGTTTGTCGCCGGAGCGTGTGCAGCAACCGCTGATACTCTCTTCGCTGACACAACCATTGGTGCCGCCCTTATTGCTGCCGGCAACGCAAGCAATGCAGGCGGTCTTGGACGAGGAAGCTGTGTTTCAACAGCCAGCGCATGGGCCGCGTCTGTTCCTCTCAAGGGTACGGCAACCGATTCATGGTGTGTTGACAGTTCAGGAGCCTCAAAATCAGTGACTCCTGCACTTGGTGACTTTGGATTCAGTAGTACTGCGTGCAAGTAGTCTCTACCGCTTGGCGTAAATAAAAACACCCCTGCCTAAGACGAGGGTGTTTTTATTTACTTGCTTTTGTTATACTGTAAGACATTATTAGTCACATAACCCTCTAATGAAAACCCGATTTTTATATAACAAAGGCTTCACCCTCATTGAGTTGTTGGTCGTGATTGCTATCATCGGCCTTCTGTCCTCAATCGTTTTGGCCAGTCTCAACAGCGCCCGAGCGAAGGGAGCCGATGCCGCTATTAAGGCAAACCTCGCAGGTATCAGAGCGCAAGCTGAAATTCTCTATGACACCAACAGTGGCTATGGAGTGGACACAACACCAACAGCGTTTAGCGTCGGAGCGTGTGCGGCAACTGCTGACACTCTCTTCTTTGACCTAACCATTAGAGCCGCCCTTATTGCTGCCGGCAACGCAAGCAATGCAGGCGGTCTTGGACGAGGAAGCTGTGTTTCAACAGCCAACGCATGGGCCGCGTCTGTTCCTCTCAAGGGTACGGCAACCAACTCATGGTGCGTCGATAGTACAGGAGCTTCTAAACAAGTGACCCCAGCAGGTGGTGACCGTGGATTTCTTAGTGGTGTGTGTAAGTAGTCTCTACTGCTTGGCGTAAATAAAAACACCCCATTAAAGGGGTGTTTTGTTATAATTGCCTTATGGAGCTTATTTTCCTCACTGCGTTTATTCTCGGTTCAATTGTCGGGAGCTTTCTTAATGTCGTTATTTTGCGATACGGTGGGTCTCTTTCGGGGCGCTCACATTGTCCTCATTGCAAACGAATGCTTACCACAAGGGACTTGGTTCCTATTTTTTCGTTCCTATTTCTAAAAGGCAATTGTCGTACCTGTAAGAAAAAGATTTCCACGCAATATCCACTTGTCGAAGTACTTACTGGCTTTGTGTTTACACTCATCGTTTTTCACTTTGGATTTTCATTCGAGGTTTTCTCTCGCATACTTATCCACTCCATTATCTGGAGCATTCTTATTGTCATTACCGTCTATGATCTTCGTCACCTCATCATCCCCGATGAACTAGCTTTTCTTTTCGCGCTTCTTTCTCTCATTGATGTGTGGCTAAGTGGAACATCCCTACTTCCGCACATCTTTGCCGGGCTAGTCTTTTTCATTCCGTTCTGGGCATTATGGTTTTTCTCAAAGGGGCGATGGATGGGGTTGGGCGATGGGAAACTTGCCATAGGCATTGGGTTTTTATTGGGGCTCAATTCTGGAATAAGCGCTCTTGTTCTTGCTGTCTGGATTGGCGCAGCTGTGTCCCTACTCACTATGTTTCTCCAGAAATATGCCTCAAAATTATTACCCACATCTGCCTCTCTTACCATGAAAAGCGAGATACCGCTCGGCCCCTTCCTTATTTTGGGGGTTGCACTTGTCTTTTTTGGCGGTCTTGCGGTATATCCGCCAATTCTTTTTTAAATGATATCTCCCACTTCGAAAATTCCTCTTGAAACAAAAGAGCGGTACGAAAAACTCAAAAAAACGATAGACACGTATCGTTACGACTATCACGTTCTTGATAAAGAGACGATTTCTTCTGCTGCGCTTGATTCGCTTAAGGAAGAACTCGTTTCAATTGAAAGGCAGTTTCCCTCGCTTGTAACTTCCGACTCTCCATCGCAGAGAGTAGCTGGGGAGCCGCTTAAAGAATTCAAAAAAGTTTCTCATAAAGTAGTGCAATGGTCCTTTGACGATGCCTTTGGGGACGAAGACGCGCGCGCTTTTGATGCCAAGGTCAAGCGCTTTTTACATACTACTTTTGGAAAAGAGACGACTCCCTCATATACCGTTGAACTTAAAATAGACGGTCTTAAAGTCGTTCTTGAGTATGTAAAAGGCTCACTTACCACTGCTGCCACCCGCGGCGATGGAAAGGTAGGCGAGGATGTTACGCACAATGTCCGCACAATTGGGTCTATTCCGCTTCGGCTCAAAAAAGATATTAATATTATTGTTGAAGGTGAAGTGTGGATGGGTAAAGATAGCTTGAAGAAACTCAATGCCGAGCGGGAAAAGAAAGGTGAGCAGCTTTTCGCCAACCCCCGTAATATTGCCGCGGGTTCTATCCGCCAGCTTGACCCAAAAATTGCCAAGTCTCGCTCGCTTGATAGCTTCATTTATGATATTGCGCAAGCCGATAGTGCCATTCCCTCCACCCAATACCAAGAGCTCTCTTTGCTACGGGAGCTTGGGTTTAAAGTGAATTCGCACTTCGCTCTGTGCAAAAACATTGAAGAAGTTATTGCTTTTTGGAAATTGTGGCAAAAAAAAGCGCCCAAAGAGGACTATTTGCTCGATGGCATAGTGATTAAAGTAAATGAGAGAAATTACCAAGTTGTGCTTGGCTACACGGGCAAATCGCCGAGATTTGCAATTGCCCTTAAATTTCCCGCCGAGCAGGTTAGCACAGTTGTTGAAGATATCGTTCTTCAGGTTGGGCGCACAGGAGTGCTTACCCCTGTTGCCCACTTGCGCCCTGTGCGAGTCGCTGGCTCGCTTGTCTCTCGTGCCACTCTTCACAATGAAGATGAAATCAATCGTCTTGATGTACGCGTAGGTGACACCGTTATTTTGCAGAAAGCGGGAGATGTTATTCCCGACATTGTTTCAGTGGTGATTTCACTGCGTACTGGTAAAGAGAAGTCGTATATATTTCCAAAAAAAGTTGTTGAATGTGGAGGAAATGGCAGTATTGAACGGGTCGCAGGTGAGTCCGCGTGGCGATGTGTCAATAAAAATTCGTTTGTTCAACAGAAAAGGCGCTTTCATCACTTTGCGTCAAAAAAGGCGCTTAACATTGAAGGATTGGGGCCCAAGATTATAAACCTTTTTCTTGAGCACTCCCTCATATCGTCTTTCGACGATATATTTTCCCTGACCCGA
>JBBTXU010000051.1:12767-16446 GCA_038062155.1 Patescibacteria group bacterium
AGACGATTTGCTTTCCCTTCCGCGCTTCGGCGAGAAATCTGCAGATAATATCCTCTCTTCAATTAAGCAGGCTCGCACAACGACGCTCCCTAGACTTCTCGTGGGGCTCTCCATTGCTCACGTAGGGGAGGGAGTTGCTGAAGACTTAGCAAGGTATTTTAAAAATATTGAAAAAATTCAAAATGCCTCACAGGAAACTCTGGAGAATCTTTCGGGCATTGGGCCAATCGTTGCTTCTTCGGTGAAGGAGTGGTTTAGAAGTGGCGAGAACAAGAAACTTCTTAAAAAACTTCTCTCACAACTCTCCATTTCGCGCGTATCGTCTCATGGCACCTCGCTTGAAGGATTTTCGTTTGTCTTTACGGGCACACTCGCGACACTTTCCCGCGAAGAAGGAAAAGCGAAAGTGAAGGAGCACGGAGGCGAGGTCTCCGAGAGCGTCTCAACACGGACCACGTTTGTTGTTGCAGGAGAGAGTCCTGGGTCAAAGGCGAAAAAAGCACTTGAGCTTGGTGTTCGCACTCTTTCCGAGAAAGAATTTCTCGCTCTGCTTACCTAGTTTACACGCACTTTTTTTAGACGTAGACTGCTCTTATGATTACACTTGAAACTATAGAAAAACTTGCGCAGCTCTCCCGCCTCGCTCTGTCAGATAGCGAAAAAGAAGTATTTCGCAAAGAAATTGAATCAATTTTGGGCTACGTGGAGCAGATAAAAAACGCGCCGACATCGGAAACCTCTCCGCTCTCGCCTCTTTCAAATGTGATGAGGGAAGATGTAAACCCACATGAAACGGGAGTGTTTACCAAGGACATTGTTGGCGAATTTCCCGAAAAGGAGGGCAACTACCTCAAAGTCAAAAATATTTTGTGAATATAGATACCACCAATCTCTCAATATGGAAAGCACACGAGCATTTCAAGCGTCGTGATTTTTCTGCTGTAGAACTTTCAAAAAGTTTCCTTAAGACAATTGAGGAGAAAAACCTTCGCATAAATGCGTATTTTGAAACGTATGACGATGTAGAGAAGCAGGCGAAGCGCGCCGATGAGATGTTTGCGGCAGGAGAGGGGACACTCTTGACCGGAATTCCGCTTGCGATTAAAGACAACATTCTCATAAAGGGCAGATATGCGTCTGCGGCGTCAAGAATTCTTGAGAATTACACCGCCCCCTATAGCGCAACTGCTTCGCACAAACTTATTGAAAAAGGCGTGGTATTTCTCGGTAGAACGAATATGGATGAGTTTGCCATGGGCGGTTCAACTGAAAACTCAGCATTTGGCGTCACTCGCAATCCTCACGATGAAAGTCGTGTGCCGGGAGGCTCATCCGGCGGTTCAGCCGCTGCTGTCGCTATGGGAGGGGCGCTTGCTTCACTTGGCTCGGACACTGGCGGCTCAATCAGGCAGCCGGCAAGTTTTTGCGGATGTGTCGGGCTTAAACCTACGTATGGCCGCGTTTCCCGATACGGTCTTATGGCTATGGGGTCGTCTCTTGACGTTATCGGACCCATTGCAAAAACTGTTGATGATGTAAAAATTCTTTTTGAAGCGATTTCAGGAAAAGATTCGTTTGACAGCACATCTCTCTCTGACGATTTCTATACTGTTCCCAAGAAAGAAAAATATATAATCGGGGTTCCCAAAGAGGCGCTTAATGCGGAGGGAATGGATAAGGATGTAAAAGAAAATTTTGAAAGTGCTTTGAAGACTCTCGCGTCTCGTGGTTTCCAAGTGAAAGAAATTTCCCTTCCGCACATTGTCTATTCGCTCGCGTCCTACTACATTCTCATGCCTGCTGAAGTATCTTCAAATCTTGCCCGATTCGATGGAGTCAAATATGGCCTGCATGTTGAAGGAGAAAATCTTCTTGACGATTACTTCAGAACTCGAGGGGAAGGATTTGGAAAAGAAGTTCGCCGCCGCATTATGCTCGGAACCTATGTTCTCTCTGCAGGGTATTACGATGCGTATTATAATAAAGCCCAAGGAGTGCGGACTCTTATCGCTCAAAACTTTAAAGACGCTTTTGCAAGTGTTGATGCAATTGCGACCCCCACCACTCCAAGTCCCGCATTTCTACTTGGCGAGAAAACAGAAGACCCGCTTTCTATGTACCTCGCTGATATCTTTACAGTTACTGCAAATATCGTGGGTGTACCGGCTATATCTTTGCCTTCAGGTACAGTCATTCGGGAGGGGAAAAATCTTCCTGTAGGACTCCAGCTCATGGCGCCTCATGGCGGGGAAGAAACACTGTTTAGAATTGGCGCATCGTTCTTGAAAGAAACACACAATGGCTGAAAAGGCTGAAAAAGAAAAAAAACCAACGGGAGCGGGAGACCCCACAATGACAATTATTGAAGTGGGAGTAATTGTTATTATTCTTACTGCGGTTGTTGATGGAGTTCGGCGTCTCATTGCTGGGCCACTTTCCGCCACTCAAAATTTTTTTAACCTCACACATTGGCAAGAAGTATTTGGAAGCATGACGCCTTTTCTTAAAGTGCTTTCGGTGACACTGACTTTCCTTTTTATTGTTGGGATTCTTCATATTAATCGTAAACTTAATCTCATTCGGGCTGAAGAAAGAGCTCGACTTTATCCCCCGAACGCCCCAAGCGCCGATTCAACAAACGCTCCCGCTCAAGAGGCGGTTAACCGCAGATGGGATAAGGTAATCAAATTCATCAATTCAGTAAATCCCGCCGACTGGAAGATTGCCATTCTTGAAGCCGACATTATGTTAGATGAAATGCTTGAAAAAATGGGTTACGGGGGAGAGACGATGGGGGATAAACTCAAATCTGTAGAAGCAAGCGATTTCCTCACTCTTAACAGCGCGTGGGAAGCGCACAAAATCAGAAATACGATTGCACATGACGGTACTGATTTTCTCCTTAACGAACGCGAGGCAAAACGAATCGTTGATCTCTATAAGCAGGTGTTTGATGAGTTCAAATACATTTAGTTTGACAGGCTGTTGAGGTTTCTGTTAACTGAAAGGAGAATTGTTATATAGGCTTTTTGTAAAGGAGGATATATGGCCCTTATTCCATCTGCAGCCTATTTTACGCTTAATTGTAGATGCTTCAAAAGAAAACACGGTCATATTATTTTGCCAAGTAAAAAAAAGAGTTTTCCTCTTTTTTCCCAAGAAATAGCACTTCTATGGGTACAGATAGCTTATCAAGAGTGTCTGATAAGTTATCACGAAGCCGAAGTGCTAAAAACAGATCTTTTCAAATCATCACTCCAGTTTGAATGTGCACTCGCGGATATTTCGTTTGCTTTACAAAAATTGGGTGAAAAAGCAAAAGGATTTTCCTCTTTCTCTCCCCGTTTAACCAAAGAGTTGCAGGAAGTTCCTTCCCTCAATTAGTTCCTCAAAAAACCGCTCTATTTTCACAGAGCGGTTTTTCTTTACTTTTTACGATGCGCGAGAGACGGGACTTGAACCCGCAACCTCTGCCGTGACAGGGCAGCGCTCTAACCAATTGAGCTACTCCCGCATTCTCTTATCCCCGCATTCGGGAACAAAAAGTACTTTAACAAAAAAAGCACAACTTGTCCTTGTGTCGACGGGAGATTCGGTCACAAGTATTTTTTTGCTAAAAAATCTCGCGACCCCGCCTCGGCACGTCTGCCTCCGGCTTTCGACTCCTCCCGCATCGTAC
>JBBTXU010000052.1:0-18870 GCA_038062155.1 Patescibacteria group bacterium
TTTCAACCATTACACCAACACCAAGCTTGAAAATAAAGAAAATGGTTGGAAAGTCTATGATGCTGACTTCGTAACAACGGAAGATGGTACGGGAGTAGTGCACATCGCCCCAGGATTCGGAGAAGACGACCTCGCACTCTCCCAAAAAGAAAAACTACCATTTATTCAACACGTTGACCGAAGCGGAGTATTCAAGAAAGAAGCGACAGACTTTGCGGGGCAGTCAGTAAAGCCTAAAAGCGAAGATGAAAAAACACGCTTAAGTGCTGACATCGCTATAATCCGTTATCTTCAAGAGCACGGAAACTTTTTTGCCAAGGAAAAAATCACTCACCCGTATCCACATTGCTGGCGTTGTGATACTCCGCTTCTCAATTACGCCTCAACTTCGTGGTTTGTCGCTGTCACAAAATACAAAGACCTTTTCATAAAGGAAAACAAGAAAGTTACCTGGATTCCCGAGGAAATTCGCGATGGACGTTTCGGAAAATGGCTTGAAAGCGCTCGGGATTGGGCTATATCGCGCTCGCGCTACTGGGGCGCACCCATCCCCGTATGGACTTGCAACAAATGCGAAACAAAGACTGTTATCGGGTCGCTTGAAGAACTTAAACAAAAAACAAAAAGTACCAATACATATATGCTCATGCGCCATGGTCAGGCGGAGAATAATGTTAAGCGTATTGCAAACAGCGATAACAAAACTGCCTCCTATCACTTAACTGAAGAGGGGAAACAGCAAGCGCAGAAGTCGGCTCAAGTACTGTCCAAAAAAGGTGTTGATTTCATATTCTGCTCGCCTCTTTTACGGACCAAAGAAACTGCGGAAATTGTTGCACAGGCAACAGGAGGAAAAATAATTGTCGACGACAGACTACAGGAGATACAGGCAGGCGAATTTGATGGTAAACCTGTCACGGAGTATTTTAGTGCCGGTTCTCTTCCGGAAAAGTTTGATAAACGTCCCGCTGGTGGAGAAAATCTTACCGATACTCAAATTCGTGTTACTGATTTTCTCTATGATATTGACCAAAAGTATAGCGGAAAAAAAATTCTCATCATTACCCACGAATATCCTACATGGCTTCTTTACGCCTCCTCCCAGGGATTTAATCGCGAACAGACACTTGACCTTAAAGAGGGTGTTGTTGCGTTCGTAAAAACTGGCGAGATAAAAGAATTTTCTTTCTCTCGGCTCCCGCATCGCTCCGACGGCGAACTTGATTTCCACCGACCTTACATTGATGAAATTACTTTTTCCTGCACGTGCGGAGGAGAAATGAAAAGAATTCCTGACCTTTTTGACACTTGGTACGAATCGGGCTCCATGCCCTATGCTTCGCATCATTATCCGTTTGATAAAACATATTTTGACCCCGCTAAAAACAAACGTTTTCCAGCGGATTTTATTGCCGAAGGAGTAGACCAAACTCGTGGATGGTTTTACTCGCTTCTCATGCTCTCTACCGCTCTGTTTAAAAAGACTCCGTATAAACGGGTAATTGTGAACGGTATAATGCTTGCGGAAGACGGTCAGAAAATGTCCAAACGCCTTAAGAATTATCCGGATGTTCGGGATATTCTCAACCGTTTCGGCGCGGATGCAATGCGTTATTACATGCTCTCTTCTCCAGTGGTGCACGGCGAGGATTTTACGTTCTCGGAAAAAGGGTTAGACGAAACAGTTAAAAAACTTATTTTGCGACTTCTTAACGTCTACTCATTTTATGAACTCTATACTCAAGAAGAAGTTGCTTCATCTTCGAGCCCCAATGTCCTTGACCGATGGATACTCTCCCGCTTATCGGAAACAATTAAAGAGATAACAAAAGGACTTTCTGCTTACACTCTGGATTCTGCCTCCCGCCCAGCACTTTCTTTTGTTGATGATTTGTCTGTCTGGTATATTCGCCGTTCCCGAGACCGATTTAAAAGGGAAGATGAAGACAAAAAACACGCTCTCGCAACAACACGATTCGTACTTCAAGAATTTTCAAAAGCGATTGCTCCGTTTATACCGTTTATCGCGGAGGATTTGTATCAAAAAGTGAAGGGTGATATGGGGAAAGAAAGTGTTCACCTTGAGGACTGGCCTAAGACAGGAAAAAAAGATGACAAGCTCATTGATTCAATGGTTAAAGTGCGCGATATTGTATCCCTTGCTCTTGAAGCTCGGGCAAAAGCGAGTCTCAAAGTTCGCCAACCGCTCGCAAGCCTTTCAACTTCCGACACAAGTCTTAAGGGGAAAGAAGACCTGCTTTCACTTATCCGTGACGAAGTAAATGTTAAAAAGATTATGTTTGATACAACACTTGCCGAAAAAGTATCTCTCAACACCACGCTAAACGAAGGGCTTAAAGAGGAAGGATTGGTGCGAGATTTCATCAGAGCCTTGCAAGAAGAGCGTAAGCGTCTCAGTCTCCACCCCAAAGACAGAATTTCGCTTATTGTGGAATTGTCGCAAAAAGCATTCATTGAGCGCTCTCAAGAAGAAATTAAGAGAGTGGCTGGTATTGGCGATATTTCTTTCTCGGATTCCTCGCTTCCGACGCGCTTTGAAGGGGGAGAGCGCTCTTTCTCTTACCATATAAGACAAAGTTAAATGTCGCATCTCCTTCATCATAGTAAAGCAATAACTCTTTCCACCCGCGCATTTGGCGAGGGGAGCCTCCTTTGCTTTCTTTTAACCGAAAATCTGGGGCTTATCCCCGCACTCTCTCAAGGAGCGCGAGAACAAAACTCCAAACTGCGCGCACACCTTCAGCCACTTGCCCTCATTGAGGCTTCATTTGTGAAAGGGAAAAATGGTTGGCGATTGACCCACGCCCAAGAGGAAAAAAATTTTTATACCGCTTTCCAAACTTACCCAATACTCACGTCTTTATGGATGAGAGTGTTTTCTTTACTCTCCTCGCTTGTTGCGGGTGAAGAAGAAAATAATGGATTATTCTCGCTTGTAGAAGAGGCTCTTCGCTTTTCAGCAGAACAATTACCCACTTCTTCAGATATTAATTCTTTTGAACAAGTCCTCGTCCTACGAATATTGGAGAATCTCGGATATATTCCTTCAAGTACAAAACTCGACTTATTCAGCCGTACTGCAGAATGGTCGCCGTCTCTTCTTTCTTCTTTTCGTATCCATGAAAAAGAAGCTCTGCGCGCCATCAATGAGTCCCTCGGCCACAGTGGGCTTGCCTCTCGCGTGGTATAATTTCCCCCATGCCAAGCCCCGATCCGGAAAAAATCGAGCGCCTGAAGAAAAACCTCTACTCCCGCAAGTTCACCCCCTCCTCTCCATATGAGCGTTCATCTATTTCTCCTTCACCCGCTCCCTCTGTAAATGAAGAATGGAGGCAACCTGCTCCCACAGAGAACACTGTTTTACCTAAAAAAAGACTGCCCGTATTGGTAATGGTCTTTTGGGGCGCAGTTGCTTTTTTCTTTCTTTCAGTTCTCACGGCTCTATATGTGTTTTACAGCGGCGGCGGAGTTGTTTCTTCTCGAAACGTAGACATTGCTGTTGTTGGCCCCGTATCAGTCGCAGGGGGAGAAAATATTTTTCTTGATGTTGTTGTTCATAATAAAAACAACACTCCTCTTGAAAGTGTCGATCTTCTCATTGAATACCCGCCAGGAACCCGTATGCCGGAGAACCTTGAGCAAGACCTTACCAGAGACCGCTTTGATATAGGCACTATTCCTTCAGGAGAGGTAATGAAAAAAACCATCCGGGCAGTGCTTTTTGGTGAAAAAGATCAGGTAAAAAGAATTTCTTTTTCTCTCCACTACAAAGTTCCTGGTTCAAACGCAGTATTTGTAAAAGAGAAATTCTATGACCTCTCCATAAGCCTCGCGCCAGTAAGCCTCGCGGTGTCTTCCCCCGCAGAAGTTAATGCGAACCAGGAATTTGAACTTTCTTTCGATATAACATCCAATTCAAGCGCTCCGGTTAACAATCTTTTGTTTTCTATTGAATATCCATTCGGTTTCCAGTTTGTATCCGCAACGCCTGCGCCTGCCTATGATAGCCACATTTGGAATGTGGGAGACCTCTCTCCTGGAGAAAAAAGGACGATTACAGTTGTGGGTGTGATGCAAGGACAAAACGAAGAAGAAAGAACATTCCGCTTTGAAGCGGGGACAGTGAGCGGAAAAAATGAAAAAGAAATCGGCGTCGCCTTTTTAAGCGATTTTCAATCGGTATTTATTAAAAAACCTTTTGTTGACATAGGGGTGGTGCTCAATAATAGCAATGCCGCAGAAATTGTTTCGCCTTCCGGAGGAGAAATTTCTGCTCGTATAAATTGGTCCAATACGCTTCCGGTTAATGTCACCAACGGCTCTCTTGCTGTCGCCCTATCGGGGTCTTCTCTTGACCGAACGTCCGTGTTTCCAAATGGGGGTGGTTTTTATCGATCGCTTGATAATACAATTATATGGGATAAGAACAGCACCCCCACTTTAGGCGAAATTAATCCACGGACGGGTGGCGAAGTGTCCTTTGAATTCCGTCTGCTGGGAGGCGAGGTGGTGTTGCCGCGCAATTCCGAATTGACACTTACCACTACCTTCACCGGCACTCGTTTCTCCGAAGGAGGGGTAGCAGAGAAAGTTGTGTCTAGTGCAACACGCACTATTAAAGTATCATCGCGCCTCTCCCTCAATTCCCGCATCCTCTACACAACCGGGGCATTTAAAAACAAAGGCCCTCTTCCACCTCTTGCTGACAAAGAAACGACATACACAATTGTATGGACCGTTACCAACACCTCAAACACGGTTCTTGGGGGGAGCGTCCGTGCATCGCTGCCTCCCTATATCGCATGGCCAGGCAATTCGCTTCCCGCGACGGAAAAACTTTTCTTTGATGCCCAGAATCGTGAAATTATTTGGAACTTAGGCGACGTGGAAGCCGGAGCAGGTACCAGCCGTCCGAAAAGGGAAATCTCTTTCCAGGTCAGTTTCATTCCAAGCGTAGGCCAGGTCGGTTCGGCACCCATGGTCATCAACAATGTCACTCTTTCCGGCACCGATCAGTTTACTCGTGCGGTGCTCCAGGATACCGATATTCCCCTCACCATTCGCCTGACCACCGATCCGGGCGCGCCGATTGGGCACGATCGCGTGGGGCAGTAGTTGAGTATTCCAGAGAATCAAGTAAGGTTATAGACACAAACATGGAAGGAATAATGGAAAAAATAGTTTCACTCTCAAAACGCCGGGGCTTTATTTATCAGGGCTCGGAGATTTACGGCGGACTTTCTGGAACGTGGGATTACGGGCCTCTAGGAGTTACCCTTAAGGAAAATATAAAAAACGCGTGGCGCAAACGTTTTGTATTTGGCCGCTCCGATATGTATGAAATTGACAGCGCGCTTTTGATGAGTAGCGAAGTGTGGAAAGCAAGCGGGCATGCGCAGGGGTTTGCCGACCCATTAGTTGAATGCTCTGAATGCAAAGTGCGTTTTCGCGCCGACCAATTGCCTGCCGGCGTTGCCTCAGGGAATAAGTGTCCGAACTGCAAAAAAGGCACATTAAGTTCCCCCCGCCAATTCAACATGATGTTTAAGACCCGAATCGGGGCGGACGAAACCGCGGGAGAGACATACTTGCGTCCCGAAACCGCTCAAGGAATGTTCACTAACTTTAAGAATATTATTGATACCTTCCACCCCGACCTTCCGTTTGGGTTGGCACAAATAGGAAAAGCATTCCGCAATGAAATTTCTCCGCGCGATTTTCTTTTTCGAGCGCGCGAGTTTGAGCAGATGGAAATTGAATACTTTATCCGTGAAGGGGAGTGGAAAGAGCACTTTGAAAATTGGCGAAAAGAAATGCTTTCATGGTGCGAAGGCATAGGCTTGCCAAAAAAATCTCTTCACGAAAAAGAAGTGGCACAGGAGAATCTCGCTCATTACTCAAAACGCACGATTGATTTTGAATTTGACTACCCCTTCGGAAAAAACGAGCTCTACGGTTTAGCCTACCGCACTGATTTTGACCTCGCCAACCACAGCAATGGCAGTGGAGCCGATTTGCGTTTTTACGACGAAGAAACCAAAGAGCGTTTCATTCCTCATGTTATAGAGCCGACATTTGGTATCGATAGAACTGTGCTCGCCCTTCTCTCCTCCGCGTATTGCGAGGACGAACTTTCAGGTGAAAAGAGGGTATTTCTTGCCTTTACCTACGATATGGCACCTGTAAAAGCCGCTGTATTCCCGCTTCTTAAAAACAAGCCTGAACTCGTAAAAAAAGCGAAAGACCTCTTTGCAACTCTTAAAAAAGATATTCCGCAAATCATGTTCGATGATAATGGCAATATCGGCAAGCGTTATCGCAGGCAGGATGAAATCGGAACGCCATACTGCATTACCATTGATTTCCAAACGCTTGAAGATGACACGGTGACGCTTCGCAATCGCGACAGCGGTAAGCAAGAACGTGTGGCAGTTTCCGCTCTCTCCGGCAGCATTAAAAAATAATTTCTCTTTCAAGCTCTCCTTGTGTTACAATCGCTTACACGACGCTTATGAAACATACTCTCACCACACTTCCTTCAGGACTCCGTATTATTACTATCCCGCTTAAGGATTCTCCTACGGCAACCGTGCTTGTCATGGTTGAAGCGGGTTCTAAATACGAAACGAAAGAAATAAACGGGCTTTCGCACTTCCTTGAACACATGTGCTTTAAGGGTACCGTTAAGCGTCCCACAGCGCTCTCAATCACTCATGAGCTCGATGCACTGGGCGCCCGTTCAAATGCATTTACTTCTCATGAATTTACCGGTTATTACGCGAAGGCAGAAAAAACACACGTGTTAAAACTCCTCGATATTATTTCGGATATTTATCTTAATCCCGTATTTGACCAAAAAGAGATAGACAAGGAGCGAGGAGTGGTTACAGAGGAAATCAATATGTATCTTGATATGCCACAGCGCCAGATTTACGACCTTTTCCCGAAACTTCTCTACGGCAATCAGCCGGCAGGGTGGCCGATTGCAGGTCCCAAGGAAAATATTAAACGTTTTTCACGGGAAGATTTTATCCGCTATCGCAGCAACCACTATATTCCGCAAACGACAACAGTTGTTATTGCGGGAGGTTTTGATGAGGGAGAACTGATTACTCAAGCTTCAAAAATTTTCTCTTCCTCCTCAAGCGCAAAAAAAGTTGGCAAAGAAAGCGTTAAAGAGTCACAAGAAAAACCGGCTGTACTCATAGAAGAGAAAAAAACAGACCAAACGCATCTTATGCTCGGTGTCAGAACCTACCCCTTGTCTTCTTCCCATACTCCTGCTCTTAAGCTCTTAAGCGCAGTGCTTGGCGGGGGAATGAGCAGTCGTTTATTTCAAAAATTGCGCGAAAAAATGGGTGTTGCCTATTACGCGCGCGCGGAAGCAGAATTCTTTACCGACCATGGCTACCTCTCTGTTGCCACCGGTGTTCCTGGTAACCGTCTTAACGAAGTGGTTGCCGAGCTTATTTCTGAACTAAAAATACTCCGCAAAGCGGAGATTGACGCTAAAGAGCTTCAAAAAGCGAAAGATTATCTTACTGGCACCATGTATCTTGATTTGGAATCCTCCGACGATATAGCGGAATTTTACGGCTACCAGGCGGTCATGCGCAAAGATATTGAGTCACCCGACACACTTGTGTCCGATATCTCCGCGGTCAACTCAAAGAATCTCTTGGCACTTTCCCAGACAATTTTCATTCCCCAGCAGGTTAATTTAGCTCTTATCGGGTCTGGCGCTGACAGTACCGCTCTTGAAAAAACACTCTCACTTCTCTAAACCAAGAGCCAGTGCTATCATAGCACTATGACTCGGGACGGGGTTTTTAACATAAGCAGCGCGAGCGTTGTGAAGCTCGTCCTTATTCCGTTTTTCTTCTTTATTTTATTCCAACTTCGAGGGCTGCTCTTTGTGGTGCTTACCGCTGTTGTGTTTGCTTCCGCAGTGGAGCCTATGGCCAGGTGGTTTATCTCCTTTCGGATTCCGCGACTGGTTGCCGTACTTATTATATATATTGCATTTGCGAGCCTTTTTGTTTTTTCATTTTACGCGCTTTTTGTTCCTGTTCTCAATGAAACGTCCGGACTCTTGAGCACTTTGTCCGAGTACGTGGCTACTTCTAGCGGCGACTCTTCAGTCTCAAGTTTCTTATCGAGCAATCCTGCGGTACAGCAACTTTCAACAAGCTTCTCGCTCCAAGAAGTTGCTTACCAAATAAATCTTCTCATTTCAAATATTTCAGGCGGATTGTTTGCAACGGTAAGTATTGTCTCCGGAGGATTACTTAGCTTCCTTCTCATTATTGTGCTCTCTTTCTACCTTGCGGTTCAAGAAAATGGTATTCCTGTATTTTTGACCCTTATTTCACCCATTCATCAGCGCGGGTACGTGATTAACTTGTGGCATCGAGCGGAGCATAAAATTGGTCTCTGGATGCAAGGACAGCTCATTCTCGTCATTCTTGTTGCTATATTGGTCTATCTCGGACTTACCCTCCTCGGAGTAGAAAACGCTTTATTATTGGCACTTCTCGCTGGTATCTTTGAAATTATTCCTATTTTTGGACCAATTCTCTCTGCTATCCCCGCCATTGTCATCGGTTTTTCAGGAGGGGGAGTGTCTCTTGCGCTCCTCGTTCTTGGACTTTACGTCATTATCCAGCAATTTGAAAATCACCTTATCTATCCGCTTGTTGTCAAAAAAGTTGTAGGCGTTCCTTCAACTGTCGTTATTCTTGCCCTTGTCGCCGGGGCTCAACTTGCAGGCTTCCTCGGTATGCTTCTCTCTGTTCCTCTCGCCGCGATTATGATGGAATTTCTCACTGACGTTCAAAAGGGGAATATTCCGCAAGAAGGCAAGGAGCTATGAAAGAAAGTAAAATCCCGTTTTATATAACTACGGCGCTTCCCTATGTGAATGCCGAGCCGCATATCGGGCATGCGACAGAAATGGTTCGTGCCGACATTATCGCTCGCTTCAAGCGTCTTTCGGGGCGTGATGTGTTTTTCAATGTTGGTACCGACGAGCACGGTCAGAAAGTCTACACAAAAGCAGTTGAAGCGGGGAGAGACCCGAAAGAATACGTTGATGAATATGCTGAACGCTTTAAGAGTCTCGCCGAATCGCTCTCCATTTCCTATGACCACTTTACTCGTACCACCGACCCTCTACATATAACCGCCGTGCAGAAATTCTGGAAGATGTGCTCGGAGCGCGGTTTTATATACAAGAAAACATACAAAGGGCTTTACTGCGTAAGTGATGAAATGTTTATTACACAAAAAGATATTATTAATGGCCGTTGTCCCGACCATCCCAACAGTGAACTCGTGTCTTTTGAAGAAGAAAATTATTTTTTTAAATTTAGTGCCTTTGAAAACGGACTTCTCTCGCTTTACCAAACAAAACCCGAACTTGTTGTACCCCCAGGAAGACTTAATGAAATAAAATCGTTTGTGAAACGCGGCTTAGAGGATTTCAGCATCTCCCGTCTCAAAGAGAAAATGCCCTGGGGAATTGCCGTTCCTGGCGACCCATCCCAAGTTATGTACGTGTGGTTTGACGCGCTCGTAAACTATATATCTTCAATCGGTTGGCCCGATAGTTCCTCTTTTAAACGTTTCTGGGTTGAGAGTGGGGGAGTAGTGCAATATTGCGGGAAAGATAACCTGCGTCAGCAGGCGGCGATATGGCAAGCAATGCTTCTTTCCACAGGGCTTCCCCCTTCTCGTCAAATAGTGATTGATGGGTTCATTTTAACCGCGGGGGAGAAAATGAGTAAAAGCGTCGGTAATGTGGTGAACCCTGTTGACCTCATAAAGATATACGGCGCGGACGCGCTGCGTTTCTACATTGCTCGTGATATGCATCCTTTTGAAGACAGCGATTTTACTCTGGAGAAATTCAGAGAGTCCTACAATGGCAATCTCGCCAACGGGTTAGGCAATCTTGTGAGTCGGCTGCTTTCCATGACGTCGCGATATGATGTTTTGTTTAAGACGCCGTGGCCAAGTACTTTTCCAGAACACTACACTTCTTTTCTTGACCGCTACGAAATCAATAAAGCTGCGGAAGTTATATGGCACGAAATTGCAGAACTTGATCGTGATATCCAAAAAAACGAACCATTCAAAACTATTAAAACCGACGAAGCAAAAACAAAAGTTTTTTTGAACGGGTGTCTCTCGCGTCTTGCGACTATAGCATTTCTACTCCAACCTTTTTTACCAGATACCGCTCAAAAAATAAAAGAGTTAATAGAAAAAAATATACCTCCTGCAACCCCTCTTTTTCCAAGAAAAGATGAATCCTAATTTTGTAGATGTTCACGCACATATTCACTCAAAAGAGTTCGATACTGATCGAGCGGATGTTCTTTCTCGCATGAAAAAATCTGGCACATGGGCGATTACTGTAGGGACTGACCTTGAGAGCTCGCGACAAGCAGTCGCTCTCGCTCAAAGTACCGAAGGAGTCTTTGCAACCATTGGACAGCATCCAGCTGATAATCGCAGTGAGTTGTTTGACTCTGCTTCTTACGAATTGCTCACAAAGTCCCTCAAGGTGGTGGGCATAGGTGAGTGCGGCCTGGACTTTTTCCGCACTCCTGACACAGCGGAGGAGAAAAAACGGCAAAGCGACCTTTTTGAACAACAAATCGAATTTGCAGTGAGACACGACAAACCCCTTATGATTCACTGTCGCAATGCCTATGAAGAAGTACTTTCAATATTACACTCCTCTCAAAAAAAATTTGGTGACAAAGTACGCGGCAACGTGCACTTTTTCGCGGGGGATGTGTCCGTCGCACGGAAATTTCTCAATATGGGTTTCACTCTCTCTTTCACAGGCGTTCTCACGTTCACAATCGATTATGATGAGGTAGTCTCTTTTGTGCCTCTTACTTCAATACTCTCTGAAACAGATTGCCCCTTTGTAGCTCCTGTCCCTTTCCGTGGTAAAAGAAATGAGCCCTCTTTCGTTTCATTTACTGTAGAGCGTATAGTGCAGATAAAAAAACTGTCTGTAGGGAGAGTAAAAGAAACCCTTGTTTCAAACGCTATTACTATCTTCAATCTTGCGCAAGTAAAAGGCCTATGATAGGCTCTGTTTATTCCGAATGACAGAGAAAATTATGGATCAAATTAGAATTTACGAAGCGGGATATCTCCTCCCCGCTTCTTTGGGTGAGCAGGGCGCTGGGCAAGAGGCTCAGTCTATTAAATCCCTTATTGAATCAGACGGCGGAGTTTTTATTTCAGAAGAGCTTCCTGCAATTCGACCTCTTGCATACTCAATAACCTCTCCTCACGGCTCGCGAGAGCACCTTACCCAGGCATATTTCGGATGGGTAAAGTTTGAATTTCCTCAAGGGAGCATAACGGCACTTGAAGGGAAGCTCAAAATAAATCCTCAGGTTGCCCGACTACTTCTCGTCGAAACCGTACGAGAGAACACGCTTGTTTCTCTCAAGGCTCCAGTAGTGAGAAAAGTTGACGGAAGCAAGGCTGGTATTTCAGAAGAAGAAATAGAGAAGAGTATTGAAAAACTTGTCGCGGATACGGTTGCATAGACAGGGAAAAACAAAGAAGGTATAGTTCCTTTATGTATCCCGTTAGAGATTACAGCAATATGAATGGCCTTTACACACAGATGCGCACAGAGCTCTACGGGGGGTTGCAAGTCATTATTAACTTAACCAACGGAAATCCAAGGATTTCCTATCTCTAACGGGATGTATCTTAACAAAGCGATTCTCATAGGAAACCTTACTCGGGACCCGGAGATGAAATCTCTTCCTTCAGGAGTTAAAGTAACTTCTATGGGCGTTGCAACGAATCGAGTGTGGAAAGACAAAGATGGCGCGAAGCAGGAAAGCACCGAATTCCACAACGTGGTTATATTCGGACGCCAAGCCGAAACAGTCGCGCAGTACCTGAAAAAGGGCAGCTCGGTTCTCGTTGAAGGCCGCATTCAGACCCGAAGTTGGGATGCCGCCGACGGCACAAAAAAATACCGAACAGAAATTGTGGCGGAGCGCGTGCAGTTTGGCCCGCGAAGCAGTGGCGTTCCATCAAGCACTGGAGGCAATTTCAAGAAGGACGCTTCTCCTGCCGACTCGGGCACAACGGAAGCAAGTGGCATCGAGTATCCACAGGAAGAAATTAATCCAGACGACATTCCATTTTAACGATCATGAAATCCCGTTAGAAATAGTCCGCCTTAGGCGGACGTAATTTAACAGGGGACACTAGACAAAGTTAATCAAATCAGTAGTATATCCTTAACCAGAGCGTAACAAATAATAAATTTCTAACGGGATGAAACAGTGCTTTTTTTCTCAAAACAACATAACCTATATTGATTACAAGGATGTAGATATCCTCAAGAAATTTCTCAACCCTCATGGCCGTCTCTTGTCGCGCAATAAAACAGGTGTTGCTGCCAAAAGCCAGCGCAAATTGGCCACGGCGGTTAAGCGTGCGCGCTTCATGGCTTTTCTCCCCTACGTATCACAGTAAAAGTCGCTCACAGATATTTTAGGAAACACGATATCCGCTTGCTAGCGGATTCTCTGCTCACCTCGTCAGGTTCCGCAAGGTTTCCTAAAATACCTGTTCGCTCTAGAGTAAATACAAATGCAAATATTGTGCTCGCCAGTCTCTGAAAAAGAAAATTACTCACTCAAAGTGTTCGGAAATCCAAACAAGAATTTTCAATAATAAAAAACCGCCTTCGGGCGGATTTCCCCTTTTCTGCCATTTAGAGCGAAAACATACTTTTAAAAAACCTTGCTTCTGAACTTTTAAAGCGAGCAATTTCTTTTTCAGAGACTAGTAAGCGCGACGGCGCGAACTCGAGGAATTTTTGAGCACAAAAATATCCGTACTCTGGAAAAGAAATTGCGAGCGCCTTACATGCGCTCCACGTATTCTCCCGTCTCGGTATTAATCCTTAAAATATCGCCCTCTTTAATGAATAGGGGAACGTTGAGAGTTGCGCCTGTTTCTACTGTTACCTGCTTCTGTGCTCCTTGAGCGGTATCCCCCTTGACTGCAGGAGCTGCTTCAGTAACCTTAAGGTCTACTTTTGCAGGCAAATGCATCCCAATTATTTTTTCGTTAAAGAGCATCACTTCAACAACTGAATTCTGTTTGAGAAACATAACTTTTTCTCCGACAAGGGCGACAGGTAGGGTAAAGCGCGCGCTTGGGTCGGCAATCTCGCAGAACCAGTGCTCTCCTTTATTGCTGTATAGATACTTTATCTCCTTATAATCAATTTCTGCTTCCTCGGCTTTATCCGACTGGTGGAATGTCATTTCAACCACGCGTCCTGAAAGAAGATTTTTGAGCTTCGTCTTATTTTGGGGTTTTCGCTGTTGCATGCGAAAAATATGGGAATCAACCACTTCATATGGTTCTCCTTCAAGAACAATACATTTTCGAACACCGATTTCGTTATAGGAAAGCATAATTACGTAAAAATCAACAAGGGGTTAAGCCTACCTTGGGCTCCTATATGCGTCAACTTGCTACACTGCTTCAGAAAGTTTTTTTCTAATCTCTTTGAGAATTTCCCCGGAGATTTTTTTATTTTCCTTAAGGAATGTTCGGGTCGCGTCATATCCACGACCTAGCTTTACCTCACCATAACTGTATCCTCCGGCTGTTTTAGAAATCAACCCCATTTTCTCACCAAGGGCTATTATCTCACCTTCGTGAGAGATTCCTTCGTTGTACATCAAGTCAAATTCAGTTTGTTTGAAGGGCGCGGCGACTTTGTTCTTGACCACTTTTGCCCGGATGCGCGACCCCATCACTTCGTCTCCTTTTTTTATTTGAGCAATGCGCCTCACATCAAGACGAATCGACGTATAAAACTTAAGCGCTTTGCCTCCAGGAGTTGTTTCAGGATTTCCGAACATAACCCCTATCTGCATTCTGATTTGATTGATAAAAATGATGACTGTTTTGCTACGAGCAACAATAGCTGTTAATTTGCGAAGCGCTTGAGACATAAGTCTCGCTTGCTTGCCGACATGGTATGCACCCATCTCTCCCTCAATTTCGTCTTTAGGGGTGAGAGCCGCAACAGAATCAATAACAATGACATCAATTTTCCCTGACCTCACCAAACTCTCCACGATTTCAAGCGCTTGCTCTCCAGTATCCGGCTGGGAAATAAGAAGCTCGTCTATTTTTACTCCAATACGTTTTGCATATTCAGGGTCCATGGCATGTTCTGCGTCAATATAGGCGCATACACCGCCTTTCTCGCCTCCTTTTTTCTGGGCTTCAGCGACAACATGAAGGGCAAGTGTTGTTTTGCCGGAGGATTCTGGTCCAAAGATTTCAATAATTCTCCCTCGAGGCATACCGCCAACACCCAACGCAGCATCAAGTCCCAGAGAGCCGGTGGGAATAGCATCAATGTCAACCCGCGGTTTTTCTCCAAGAGTCATGATGGCTTCCTCTCCGAATTTCGTCTGAATGCTTTTAAGCGTTTCTTCTATTCCTACCCCCCACTTTTTCGGTATTTTTGGTGTTTTTTTCATATATCGCTGTTAAGTATGAGACGCAATGTTTTTTCTTTCACTCTGCCGAACTTGTCCGTCGCCGAGACCTTTACTATATTATAGCCTTTCGAGAGCGCAAACAGTTCCTTAAAATTGCCTTTATCATCGACGAAAATCGGCGAGTCATTAAAGAAAATTCGAGCAACGCGAGATGTGTTACCCCTCACTTCCACCACTCTCTCTGCGACAGAAGAACCATCGCGAGGGGAGAGAATCACTATCTGGGGCCCCTCAATGAGACTGCGTGACTGGTAGAGGGTATACAGGAGTACGATACCCACTCCAAGGACAATAAAAAGTATCTTTAGAAAAAAAGCTCCTGTTACCGCTCTCATGCTTGTTCTTCACTAGGTACTCCGACTCCTATAACCTCACGTGGTTTCGCTCCCTCTCCCGGACCAATAACGCCGTGCTCCTCAAGTGTGTCTATGAGGCGGGCCGCCCGTGCGTATCCAATACCTAATTTTCGCTGAAGGTATGATGTTGAAGCTTTCTTTGTTTCAATGACGACGCGGCGCGCTTCTTCGTAGAGGTCGTCTTTTCCACCGAGGTCTAAGGTGTCTGAAAAAATAGCATTTTTACTTTGCTCTCCGGTAAGATCAATTTCGTGCACCGCTTCATCCTGGTATTCATGTTTGAGAAATTTCACTACCTCTTTGACCTCGGTTTCCGAAATAAATCCGGATTGGATACGCACCGGTTTTGACATGTCTCCCGAAAGGTAGAGCATGTCTCCGGCACCAAGAAGCTTCTCAGCTCCACCTGTGTCGAGAATTGTTCGAGAATCTATTTGGGAGGCGACTTGGAGCGCCATACGCGTGGAGATGTTGGCTTTAATGAGTCCGGTAATAACGTTGACTGAGGGCCTCTGTGTCGAGAGGATAAGGTGAATACCGACTGCTCTGCTCATCTGCGCCAGACGAACTACCGCCGCTTCAAGCTCTCTAGGATACGTTTGCATAATATCGGCAAGCTCATCGATAACAATGACGATATAGGGCATAATTTCAGGCAATTTCCCCGGTTCCTCAATTTTTTTACCTTTTTGCTTTTGAAGCTCCGGCTCAAGAATATTTTTATGGTACGACTCTATATCGCGCACGGATTCAGTTTCTAAAATGTCATAGCGTCTATCCATTTCCCGTGCTGCCCACTTAAGGGAAAGAATTGCCTTTTTAGGGTCTGTCACCACCGGAGTGAGCAAATGGGGGATGCCGTTGTAGAGCGTGAGTTCCACGCGCTTCGGGTCAATCATGATGAATTTAAGATTTTCAGGAGAGTTTCTAAACAAGAGAGAGTTGAGGAGCGTATGTATGGTGACTGATTTTCCAGAACCGGTTGCTCCGGCAATAAGCAAATGGGGCATCTTCGCCAGGTTTGCGAAGTAGCTCTTCCCTGTAACACTTTTTCCCAAGGTGATAAAAAGAGGTTTTCCGGAAGAAATATATTCTTCGTTTTCAAGCATGCTCCCCAGTCCCACAATTGTTTTCGTGCTGTTTGGTATCTCAATACCAACAAGAGACTTTCCTGGAATGGGCGCTTCAATGCGCAGGGGATGTGCCGCAAGAGCCAAAGCAAGGTCGTTTTGAAGTGCCACAATACGTGAGAGTTTCATTCCTTCAGCGGGCTTGAGCGCGTAGCGAGTAACTGATGGGCCGATTGAAATTTCATCCATCTCAACTTGGATGCCGAAGTTCTGCAATGTGCGCTTGATGATGTTGGCATTCGCTTTAATGTCTCCCACACCAGGTTTTCCGCGGTCCTTTTCAAATAAAGAAAGGGGAGGGGGCACATATGTTTTTCCTCCAAACGGAGTAAAGGAAACCGGAAACTCCTCATCCAGTGAATTTTTCTTTTCTTTTTCTTCCCTTTCTTTTATTTTTAGTTTGTCTCCCGACGCTTCTTCTTTTTTCTCTACCGCATCAACTTTCCTCTCTTCCTCTTTTGACAGCGCAGGGGTCTTTTCTCGCACGTCCTCTTCCTCCTCTAAATCTTTCTTTCTCCAGAATAAAATCGTTTCAAGAGTGAGTGCGGCATCAAATAGTACTAAAAGAGAGATGATAAGAACCGCTAAGAGAAATATAACTGTTGCGTACACCCCGAACACCGCATCAAAAGAAGAGAAAATAAAATTTCCGATTACCCCTCCGTTCCCCGGAAAAATAATAGTGACAATCCCCAATCCCGAAAGGAGAAACAGCAGAGCGCCAATAATCTGAGCTACTGCAAAATTGCTTTTGATGTTTCGGATGAAGGCAATGCTCATGATGAGACACAGTAGGGGAATAAGAAAATACCCCACCCCGACAAGGAAGGACAGAGCGTCATACAAGATTTTTCCAGCTGGTCCTCCCTTTGAAAACGAGGACAATATAAGGAATATAAAGAGGGCGAAAAAAGCGACAGATCCAACTCCCCGCATCGTTCCTTCCTTTAGATTCTTTTTTCGTGCATCATCTCTATCTTTTTCTTTCTTTTCTCTTTTTGCCATTTCCCTCTATGTTATCACAATTGTTTATATATCATTACTCACCTATAAAGAATCTAAACAGAGCCATACAAAGGCGTTTTTCTGTCTATCTATGTCTTTTAGATTGAGACAGAGCTTTACACGTGTTTTTTTAAGGTGTACAATAAAGGACATAGTAAATGTCTTTTAAAAGACATTCGGCGGAATAAAAGACAAAAATGAGTATAGATAAAAACATCACTTTGTCCGATAATACCAAAGAAGAAGGATCTCAAAAAAAGGACTATTTTACTTCCTTTTTTAAAGATAGCCGCTCTCTTTTTATTTTTAAAAAGACAGAAAAAATTTCAACTGCTCTCTATCTTATTACCAGTCTTATGTCCGATGATGAGCCTTTAAAGAAAAGTATAAGACAAACTGCGCTTACCCTTCTCAATGCATCTCTGGCTGTAAAGGACAACTCTTCAAACGGTAAGGATGAAGTAATGAGAAAAATAAAGACTACGTTATTCGACCTCCTTTCTTTACTTGCTCTTGGAGAGCGCTCAAAACAGCTGTCTTCTATGAATTATTCGGTTATGGAAAGGGAAATTTCTGGTTTGATTGAGTATATTATCTCTTCAGGAAATCACTATTCCGAGCCCTCGTCCATATCGGAAGATTTTTTTTCGGTTTCTGTTCCTACTATTGCTCCACAAGCACTGGACACTGGCCTTTTGAAGGACTCGACATATAAAGGACAAGGTAATATGTCCAACGCCGGCGTTAATGTATTTCTAAAAAAGAAAATTCTGGAGATTAATTCTATAAAAAAACAGCCCGAATCTGATATTTTGTCCGTAAAGAAAGACAAAAGAAGGAATCAAATACTCGATATTATAAAGATAAAAAAACAGGTCAGTATAAAGGACATTTCCATCATAATAAAGGACTGCAGTGAAAAAACAATACAAAGAGAACTCATCTCTCTTGTGTCCGAAGGTGTTGTGAAGAAGGAAGGGGAACGACGCTGGAGTATGTATGCAATTGCCTAATAGTGGGCTTATAAGTGGAGGAGAAACAAAAATCTTCCTATTCTAGGTCTTTTTAGCGAAAAATGTTGACTTTTCTACCTTAAAACCCTAGTATCTAGCACTGTCTTGGGGGCCCCCTGTAGGGCGGCCTATCAAGTTATCAACAGGGCTTATTTTGCAGGTTATTTCAGGAATGGCTATAATAGAGAGCAAGAAGAATCGGAAGCTTACAGGCATATCCCGGTTTTTCTGTATCTGTGTTTCTGGAAACTGAAAACCTAGTTCTAGATACCATTCAGGGAATTATTGTGTCGGCTTTTCTTAATTTTTAGGAAATCTCTTGCACTGACTCTTGAATGATTAACTAGATTGATGGTTCTGTAGAATGGGAGCCTGCACTCGATCGTTGACAATCGCATAGCGATCAAAAATTGTTTCTCTACTGTGTTTACCTTTTCCCGACTATGGCAGAAAATTCAGTCACGCAGTCTACCCTCTCGCCAACTACTCCGATTTGTCCGCGTCGATTCAGGACAGGTAGGATTAGTTTTGTTTTGTTCCGTAGTGCAGGCTGTTCTTGCACTACACATTAAGTATTGTCGAAAAAAATTAGTTATATCTGTGCGAGTAATGCGTTTCGCATCATTACTACCTTTATCAATAGGCGGAACGCATTACGCTAAAAATTGAATCTTACAAATATTAATCAAATGCTTAAGAAATCTAAAATCACGAAAGTGATTGCGGCTTTGACAGCTTATGCAATCGTACTCAGCAATTCTCT
>JBBTXU010000053.1:0-2409 GCA_038062155.1 Patescibacteria group bacterium
CTCCACCATATCGCCATATTTTCTAGAGTTAGCTTCATCAAGCGCCGCGTCCGTTTCGTCCAGAACAACAAACGGAGGCGGTTTGACTTGAGACATCGCAAAGAGAAGCGCAATTGAAGTAAGTGCGCGTTCGCCGCCGGAGAGCATCATAAGCCCCTTAATACGCTTACGAGGAAGTGACACCGAGACCTCAATCCCCTCTTCTATTTTCTCTTCCCTTTCCGCTTCAAGTGAGACTTCCTCGCCGTTTTCATCTATTTCAGCGCGGGCAGCGCGTTTCTCGCGAGTGATGGAAAGGGAGGCAGTTCCGCCCCCAAACATAAGTTCAAAGAATTTTTGGAATTCAATATTGATTTTTGTGATGCCATCAGCAAATTCAGTGCGCAACTTCTCGCCTAAATCATTGATAAGGATGCGAAGGTCTTGAGCCGACTTTTCCAGGTCCGTGAGCTCGCGAGAGAGAAACGCATCGCGTTCGCTCACCTCTTTATACTCTTTGAGGATCTCCTCTCCTTCGCCGGCACCGGCCTCTTCAAGCCGGATTTTTATTTTTTCAATCTCCCTTCGGCGTGTTTCCTGCTCCTCTCTCGGAATCGCAGTAATTTCCTCTCGAGAGAGAGCCCGGCCGGAAGAGTCTGCAGGTATCGTTTTCTTGAATTCCAGCACAGCTTGTCCAATGATGTTTTGAGCATCTTCTAATTCACGCGTGAATGAGCCTCGGTCTCTTGCGAGCGCTTCTTCTTCGCGGGAAAGCGCGCTCAAAGTCCCCCGAATTTTGTTCTCCTCGGCGATAATTCTAAAAATTGATTTCTCCGCTTCCCTGCTTGAGTCTTTTTCCTCTTCAATTTCTTTTCGCAGAGACACCCGGATGCTCTCAAGTTCCTTTTCTTTTATCTCTGTAAGAGTAATTTTCTTTTCAAGAGCATTTTTTGCCTCCTTGAGGTTCTGTAACTCCTTTTTGCTGTCTTCATCGTGTGAGAAAACAGACTGCCAGCTCTCTCCAAGAAGGGTGCGAAAGCCAGTGAGAATTTTCTTGATAAATGAGAGAAGTGCGGGGACAGTAACGTCTTTAGCTCCTTTTGACTCCTGCTCATAGAGGGAGATAAGAGATTCCAGCTTGTCTGCGGAGATGCTTTCTTGAGAGCGTTCCCGCGCGAGCGTCTCTTCGCGAGCGCGGACTTTTTCAGAAGAAGTGATTTCTCCTTCAAGCCGGCCGAGGTCGCGAATGAGAGAGTCTTTTTCCTCGCGAGCGGCCTTAATCTTACCTTCAAGGGAAATAACTTCCTGCAAGCGCTCGTCCTTTGAGGACGCGCCTTCCAAAGTTTTTTTCGCACCAGCAAGTTCTCTCTCCAATTTTTCCAGAGCTTCTTTCGGGCCTTTTATTTTTTCATCAAGAGCGCGGCGAGTTGCCGATAGATAGGCTTCTTCGCGGGAAAAATATTGCGTGCACAGCACTACGAGCTGCCCTTTCATGGCCTTTGCTTTCTCAACCTTCTCTACCTGACGCTCAAGAAAGCGAATGTGGGGGGCAATTTCACGACGCAGCGATGCAACTGATTTGATATTTTCATCTATTTTAAGAAGTTTGCGCTCGCTCTCAAGACGCTTGTATTGATAAATTTTGAGACCCAAACCGTCTTCAATCATTTCTTTGCGGTCGCGGGACGATGCGTTTAAGATTCTGTCTGCTTCGCCCTGGGAAATAATGTGATGGCCTGACGCTCCGATGTGAGCGGGTGCAAGAAGCTCAACTACGTCTTTGAGGCGCACTTTTGAACCGTTGATAGAGTATTCGTTGAGAGAATCGCGATAGACAATGCGTTCAACCGATACCTCTTCAAAATCCAGTGGCAGGAAATGACGGCTATTATCAAAAACGAGTTTAACCGACGCTCGGTTTGCTCGCCCACCCTCGCCTGCGCCGTTGAAAATAAGGTCCTCTCCGCGTTTGCTACGCAGAGATTTCATGGACTGCTCGCCGAGGACAAAACGAAATGCCTCCGCGACATTGGATTTGCCTGACCCGTTGGGACCGACAATCGCTGAAATCGGCGCGGCGAAGGTAAGGGTACTTCGTTTGGCGAAAGACTTAAAACCTGAAAGTTCTAGACTTTTTAAATACATCCCGTTAGAAATCAATTCGTTAATAATTTTACTTATATAATAACACCACCTGTAACCTGACCGTTCTCATACTTTCTATTAAATTACGGTCGTCCAAGAATAATTTATTTCTAACGGGATACATTTTTGTCTTTTTCTGACTTTAAAATTCTGACTTTAAAAGTGAGCTGTCCTTTTTCAGAACCTATTCTCTTTCTTCCCTCTCCCATTTAGTAGTGAGCAAATAGTTTAGGAAACCTTACGGAGCCTTGACGAGAGTGTGAGAAGCGAATACTTGGAGTTTGA
>JBBTXU010000054.1:0-2771 GCA_038062155.1 Patescibacteria group bacterium
GCATTAGGTTTTGACCAAGGCACCGATGTTAACGTTCCTGGAATTATCTTCTAACAACTCTGATGAGCATAGGGGTCTTTCTTAACCAAATAGGCGCGGCGGTTCTCGACCCGCTCATCTTCCTTTTGTTTGCTGTTGCAACCATTGTTTTTGCTTGGGGAATGGTCAAGTTTATTGTTGGGGCAGGAGATGAGAAAACCCGCAAAGAGGGGAAAGACGCGATTCTCTGGGGAGTGGTTGGAATGTTTATCATGATGGGTGTGTACGGCATTATCCGAGTGGTTCTCAATACCTTCAGCGTTCCATCCAATCTTTACTTCTAGATTTCTCCTTTCAGACATTTTTCCGGAAAAATAAAAACCTCGTGAGTGCATAAAAGCACCACGAGGTTTTTTGATTTGTACAACTTAGACCATTCTCACCGAAATCGCAACCCTTACCGGTTCTCCAGAACGGGATTGGAATTGGAAAAGAATGTCTTCTTTCACCACTTTGCCAAAAGCCCAAGGTGCCTTGTATGCCCAGTCATCAAACTCATCAGGAATCCTATCATCCAAAGCAAATTCATAGGCTTCTGATGTCGGCGGGATTTCGATAACAGTTTCACCATCGCGATGTATCATTTTCACACTCATTGCTCCATGTGAACCGAATACATAGCTGCTCCCTAAAGGGCAACTCACTGGCTTACTCCACCCTTTCAGTGGAGCATCAAATTTGGATAATCCAAATTTTATGGTGATTTTCTTAATTTCCGCGGCTGCCTTCGTCTCTTTCTTTTTCAGTTCTTGTTCTTTGCTCCAGTCCAAGGATCCTTGTTGGATCAAAAAAACTCCGAGCAGAAGAAAGACGACCGCGCTTGTTTTCTGAAGCTTAAAAAATTTCGCAATCAGAAGACCGCCGACAGTAAGAATAAGAAACAAGCCCCAGTTCCGCACATACCCCTCAAATGTTGAAGGGGAGATGCATGCGATTACTCCATACGCGACCGCAAATATAATGGAAAGTCTCCAGGAAGAAGATGCCAATACTCCCCCCCACCACTCTCCTTTAATCTTTCCGGTTAAAATAAGCACCACCATTACAAAAGCCACTATGCCCAGCGGTCCACCAATTATTAGTGCCATATTTCCTCCCAGTTAGTTTCCCAAAGGTTGTGAAGGTTCAAAAATCCCATCTGGTTCTAATTATATATCATATTTAATACTTTGTCAAATAAAACAGCCAGTGCAGAGGTTCGCACTGGCTGTTAGGACTTTCATACTATTTCTCTGGTTTTTCCGGGCTATCCTTTGCTGTTTCTCCGGAAGGAGCAGCAGGAACCAAGATACCAGGTTTAGCACCGCTACCGCTTTCAACATAGGTCGTGAGTTTAGAATCTTTGATTCCAAGCCACTTCACGCCTTCATTTCCAGCGAGCTTGTGCATTTTGCCGAAGGTGCTATCGATCAGCTTTTTTGCTGCCTTAGCTTTTCGTTCAGTTGCTTTAGCATCTGCTTCAGCAACAATTCCGATCACTTCGGCTTCACGTTCAGCTTTGTATTTTTTAGTCGATAGTTCTCGGTAGTCTTTATCTGCCGGATCAACCGACTGGATTTTGCTGACTCGTATAGCAATTCCGTACTCTCTCCTGCACCACTCGATCTGCTCTTTTAATGATTCCTGTAGAGCCTCTCGAAGGTCTACCTCTGCTTCATCTGGGGTCTTTTCTTTTTTATTTCTATACAGCTCTTGATACGTATATTTACCAGTGAATATACGAACCGTGCTCCAAATTTGAGACACTACCGCATCTAGCCATCGGTGAGCAACGAAGAGAGACTTGTACGGATTGACGGACCGAGCAATAAGAAGAAGCTTGAGATTTACCGGTACACCTTCCGAAGTTTCCATTCCATCTATAGCTACTAGATAGGAATAGTCTTGGATAAGTATATGCGATATATCCTCTTCTTCTCTTCGGCGCGCTACCAGTTCACCTTTTTCATTTTTCCCGTACTCTGATGCTACCCAAGAAAAACGATATTTATGAACTTCAGCGGCAGGTGGAAATCCTGTCCAGTGCAAGCCTTCAAGTATATTTCCGGTGAGGGGTAAATTCCACCACCAAGGCTCTTTTTGTTCGCCTGTGACGGGAATGATATCCCACGGATCGATTCCTAAACGAGCCTTCAGTTCATCTTCGGTTTCGTTGGTGTCTTTTCTTTTTGCCTTTTCTTCCAGTGTCAAACTCTTGTTGCCACGAAAATCGTGGCCTTGCAGGGACATGACACACTTGAAGAATTTACCGTTTCTTTTGATCGCTTTTGCTTGACCCTCCTCATTTTTGGTGAAAAGGGTGTCTGTTTCTCCGAGCTTCACTACCGCTACTGCGAGCCAGTAGGGAAGCGTGGCGACAAAACATATAATGAATGTCTTGAATGCCACAGCGAGTACAACAACCACTGAATTTTCCATTGGATCTCCTTTGAAAATGTTTATGAAAGTCTTTCAACGAACGAACTTTATCTGGGCAAAAACTATCATAAAATAGAAAAAAGTCAAGCTCTGATTCATGAAAAGGCGAAAGAGGGATGGTTGGGGAGTCAATTCCCTTTGCGTTTGAGCCCTTTTACAGGTAGTCTGTTCTTTATGGGCAGGTGGCGAAACTGGCAGACGCACTAGCCTTAGGAGCTAGCGGAGCAATCCATGGAGGTTCAAGTCCTCTCCTGCCCACTAACAAAAAGACAGCTTAGGCTGTCTTTTTTATGTAGTGCAGGAGAGGACTTGAA
>JBBTXU010000055.1:0-5791 GCA_038062155.1 Patescibacteria group bacterium
TCAAGATGTAATTCACCCATTCCGCTAATCAAGTTCTCTCCAGTCTCTTCATTAATCTCAATATATATTGACGGATCTTCTTTTCCAACTTGCCTTAAAACTTCAACCAGCTTCGGTAAATCATCTGCCTTCATTGCTTCAATACTCTTTGTAACAACTGGCTCAAAAATATGCTTAATAGCCTCAAACGTTTCAATCGGCTCGCCTGAAACAGTTTCTCCGGCATAAACTCCCTTTAACCCAACAAGCCCGACAATATTCCCAGCAGCAACTTTCTCCATTTGAATTCTTTTAGCACCCTTGTAAACATTTACTTGCTGTAAGTTAACATATTTCTTCGCGAGATTCATGTAAACAGGGTCTCCTTGTTTCATTGTTCCAGAAAATAATCTTCCTGCAGCAATTTCTCCGGCATTCTTATCAATTACTACCTTAGTGCAAATAAACGCAGGCTCTCCGTTTTCATCACATTCAATAAGACTTTTCCCAACCTTGCTGTCAAGATCGCCATGCCAAATTTTAGGAATCCTGTAAGGTTGAGCTTCCCTTGGCGATGGATGATGATGAATAACCATATCCAAAACAACTTTGTGCAACGGCGCTTTTTTTGCTAATTTTTTATATTCATCCTCGCCGCCAGCATAAGCATCAATAATATCCTTAAAAGTCATCCCATTCTTTTTCATAAATGGAAAACTAAGAGCCCATTTGTGATAAGCGCTCCCAAATCCAACACTTCCCGCCTGAACATTAACCTGCCACTTCTCTCCGTATCCTTCTTCGGCAATCTGTTTAATTAACTGATTAACTTTATTGATTATCTCAATAAACCTCTCCTGCATTTGTTCTGGCGTTAACTTGACTTCTTTAATTAATCTGTCCCCTTTCCCCGGCATTTCAACAGATACAACCCGCTCAATTGTTTTTTCAACAACACGATTAATAGTTTGCGTGATTTCAGGAGGCGCTTCATTGAGCAAGGAAACTGTCATGATGCCTGTGGCAATTGAAGTAACGAAGCTCAAGAGGAGCGTGAGGAGAAGCATTTGCTGTTTGCTCAATTCTTCCATTGCACCATTGTAGCAGATGGAAAAAGGGAATCAAACAGAACCTCTTGCCCGGGCAATAACAGAGGGAAGTATTGAGCAGAGCGCATCTATATCTTGCTTTTTTGTCTCACGTCCAAGAGTAAAACGCAAGCTTGAAGAGGTACAAGCGGATTTTCCAATCGCGTCAATCACATAGGAAGAGGAACGTGAAGAAAGCGTACGGCATGAGCTTGCATATGAAGTAGCAATTCCTTTTGCGTCAAGAAGGAGGACTGCGAATTCCGAGTCGATTCCCGGGAAACAGATGTTTATATTATTTGGAAGTCGATTGACTGCGCTACCGTTGAGAGAGGCATTCGGAAAAAGTGTGAGAATTTTTTTGATAGCATAATCACGCAATTCTCTGATACGCACACTCTCGCTTCCTCTTTCGAGAGCAGCGTATCGTATCGCTTCAGCAAAACCTACAATCCCTGCCACATTCTCAGTTCCTGACCGCAGACCCTTTTCTTGACCTCCGCCAAAAGAGAGCGGCGAGAGTGAAGTGCCTCGGCGCACATACAAAAGCCCTACCCCTTTTGGACCATATATCTTGGAAGCATCAAGCGTCATCAGATCAACGTGCAGTTCAGATACTGAAAGAGAGAGATAAGATGGAGCCTGGCTTGCGTCGGTATGGAAGAGAGTGGTGAGATTCTTTCCTGATGAAAAATTACGAATTGCTTTTGCAATTTCTTTTATCGGCTGAATTACCCCGATTTCATTGTTGGCGTATATGACAGAGACAAGAATAGTTTGCTCCGTCAGTGCTCTGAGAATACTCTCTGGAGAAATTATTCCCTCTTTGTTAGGCAAGACAGTGGTTATTTTTCCTCCCATTCTCTCAATTTCCTTTGCACATTCTTTCACTGCTGGATGCTCAATCGCAGAGAAAACAAAATGCGGCGGACGCGAGCCTCTGTAGGCGTTGAACGCTCCCAAAATCGCGAGATTCGCGGATTCTGTTCCGCTTCCAGTGAATATAATTTCGTCCTTGTGTGCTCCAAGTATATGCGCAATATCTTCTCGAGCACTTTCAACCACGCTCTTTGCGTGCACACCCTCGGAATAAAGAGCAGAAGGGTTGGCAAAATCATTTGATAGATAGGGCTCCATCGCCCTTTTCACTTCAGGCCGAACAGGAGTAGTTGAAGCGTAATCAAGAAAAATTCGTTTTTTGCCGTTAAGAAAAGACATATGGGCATTCTACGCACGGAATCTTAAAATTTCAAATGGCGTTCGCACCTCCTTTTGAAAAGCACGCATAAAATCTTGCTAGATTTTTGCTCTGCTCGACACCGATCGTATCTGCGCAAGGCTTTTCAAAAGGAGGTTCTCACTTTAAACGAGGAGAGCAAAAGCTTAGAAAAAGACTTGCCCTGGAAAAACATGGCGCGAGTAGGTATAATCCATTGCGTCATGGATATTTCTATTTTTCTCTCCAGTCCTTACCTCATTCCTACTCTAGCAGGCATCTCTGTCATTTTTCTTGTTGTGTGGCTTATTCGGCTTGAAATAAGAATAGGCTCGCTTCTGGGCAAAAATGCTGGCTCTATTGAGGAAGCTGTGGAGGAAACTCGCTCTACTATAAAAAAGGTAGAGCGAGTCCAGAGGGAAACACTCGCCTATCTTGAAGGCGTTGAGAAAAGACTTCAGCGAAGCGTTCAGGGAATTGAAACAGTGCGATTCAACCCGTTTAAAGGCCAAGGCGAGGGTGGAAATCAAAGTTTCTCCACTGCGTTTATAAATGAGGAAGGAGATGGCGTCATGCTCTCAAGTCTCTATTCCCGAGACCGTGTCAGCTTATTCAGTAAACCGCTCAAAAAGTTTTCATCTCCATACGAGTTGTCAGATGAAGAAAAGGAGGCCCTCAATCAGGCGAAGGCTCGTATACAAAATGGAGAATAAAGCGGATAAAAAAATACTTGTAGAGCGCCCGCCTGTGATTGCAATCATGGGTCATATTGACCATGGAAAATCAAGCCTGCTTGATTACATTCGGAAAACAAATATTGTTGAAACAGAGAGCGGAGGCATTACACAACACATTTCGGCGTATGAGGTTGTACACAAAACCGCTAATGGAAAAGAGAAACGAATAACATTTCTAGACACTCCAGGACATGAGGCATTTGGAATGCTGCGAGTGAGGGGCGCTCAAGTTGCAGATATAGCAGTGCTCGTCGTATCCGGGGAAGACGGAGTAAAACCCCAAACAAAAGAGGTCCTTCAAGCAATTCTCGATGCAAAAATCCCCTATATTGTGGCAATTACCAAAATTGATAAACCTGGAGCGGATGTAATCAAAGTTAAGGGGAGTTTGGCGGAGAATGAAGTGTATGTTGAAGGATATGGAGGAGCAATACCGTGTGTCGCACTTTCCTCAAAAACAGGAGAAGGAGTTTCTGATTTGTTGGATATGGTGCTTCTCGTTGCCGAACTAGAGGAACTAAAAGGTAATCCGAGCATCCCCGCCCAAGGCATTGTGCTTGAAAACAGCTTAGATAGAAAAAAGGGAATTTCAGCAACGCTGATTATTAAAGACGGAGTCCTCAAAACGGGAATGTTTATCGTCGCGGAAAAAAGTCTCTCCTCTGTGAGAATAATGGAGGATTGTATGGGCCGTGGAATTACGGAGATGCAGTTTGGAAGTCCAGTAAGAATCATAGGGTGGGACAGCGCTCCTCAAGTGGGCTCTGCATTTCTCTCTTTCAATTCAAAAAAAGAAGCTGAAGAATACGTTGAGAACTTCAATCCTCAAGAGAAAAAGAAAACGGGAGTAGAAGACCTACGGTTTGCTATTCCTGTCATTATTGAAGCTGATACATCAGGCTCCCTTGAAGCTGTCGTTGCCAAAATTGAAGCAATGGAAAACGAACGCGCGAAATTCAAAATAATTCATCAAGGGATAGGAGTAGTATCCGAAGGGGATCTCAAACTTGCGCAAGCGCATCCAAACGCAGTTATTGTAGGATTCCACACATCGCTTGATTCTGTTGCATCTGACCTCTCCATCCGTCTTCACATCCCTGTTTCCATTTTCACTGTTGTCTACGACCTCACGGACTTTATGCAAAATATGCTCCAGGAGAAAACACCGAAGATAAAAACGGAAGAAGTCGCTGCACGCTTAAAAATTCTTAAAATTTTCAGCACAGAGAAAAACCGCCAAATCGTGGGTGGACGGGTTGAAGAAGGTGAAGTGAAATCCGGAAAGGAATTTAGAATAATGCGGCGGGGAGTTGCATTGGGCGAAGGAGTGATAAAGGAAGTACAGAAACTCAAAAACAAAGTGCCAAGCGCGTCCACAGGAGAAGAATGCGGACTTCTTGCTGAGTCCAAAATTGAAATAGCACCGGGAGACTTTTTAGAGGTATATGTTATTGTCGAAAAATGAGCTTTAAAATAGAAAGAGGCGCGCATGCATTAAGAGACGTTGCAGCAGAGTTCGTCTCGCGGGAATCAAACCGGATGTCTCTTATCACGGTCACGTCCGTCGTCCTCTCTTCGGACTTATCCAAAGCCACTGTTTTCATAACTGTCTTTCCAGAGGCAGCGGAGCAGGAAGCGCTTGACTTTCTTAAAAGAAAAAAGGGAGAATTGAGAGCGTACGCACAGGACCGAGTAAAAATGCGGCGAATACCTCTCTTTGATTTTGAAATTGATGTCGGAGAGAAAAATCGCCAGAAGATCGATACGTTACTGCGCTAAGACCACGTGGCGAAGAAGCAACGCGGCGGTCTGCAAAACCGCTATGCGAGGGTGCGAATCCCTCCGTGGTCTCCAGGGATTACGCTTTGATGTGCCGAAGTACATCAAAGCGAGATTCGCAAGCCGGACTCGCCAACTGGCGAGGAGGCGGGGTCGCGAGATTTTTCAGAAGAAAAATACTTGTGACCGAATCCCTCCGTGGTCTCCAGGGATTACGCTTTGATGTGTCCAATGTACATCAAAGTGAGATTCGCAGGCCGGACCCTAAGCGTAAAGGAATTTGCCTGGGTGGCGGAATGGTATACGCGAAGGACTTAAAATCCTTTGTCCGAAAGGGCATGTGGGTCCGACTCCCACCCCAGGCACCATAACTAATTAATATCAGTTTTTGGTATTAATTAGTTATGGCGTGGGAGTCGGAGGCCGCAGTCCCGTTTTGGCGGGACGAGGCGGGGTCGCGAGATTTTTCAGTAGAAAAATACTTGTGACCGACTCTCACTTGTTTTTAGAAAGTTTTAAGAAATACCGCCCATAGCTCAGTTGGTAGAGCAGCTCCCTCTTAAGGAGACGGTCGGAGGTTCGAATCCTCCTGGGCGGACAAGGTTAAAAAAGATGGGATGGGTTCCCGTCTTTTTTAAACTCTGTATTCAGGAGGATTCGAAGCCCGATTGACCCCGCTATGGCGGGGCAATTGGGGTACTGCTCCTGTAAGGAGCGAATCCTCCTGGGCGGACAAGTGACAAAAAGTTTGTGGGACAAAGTTTTTAACTTGTCCGAGCCGGAGGCAGACGTGCTGAGGCGGGTGAGAAGCGAATACTTGGAGCTTCGCAAGACCTTGAGCGTTTTGTCTTCAAAATGCGAAAGGTGTACAGACCCTGTAAGGGTCGCGAGTTTTGCTAGCAAGCAAAAACTTGTGACGACAAGATTATTTCCGTCCTTCAAGTCCTCTCCTGCACTACATAAAAAAGACAGCCTAAGCTGTCTTTTTGTTA
>JBBTXU010000056.1:0-13685 GCA_038062155.1 Patescibacteria group bacterium
CTCAACAATGGAGAATGTGCTTCCCTGCACGACCTGCGACACGGCGTACCCGATGTCCCCCACGTGATTACCTCCCCGTGCGGCAACAATACCGGCTTTAAGCGCTTTGTGCGTTACGTCAATGAGGGTTTGGGAAATTGAGGAAATTTTCCCTACTGGAACAGTAACTGCGGCGTCGGTAATCATGCCGTTATGAGTGATACCTAGGTCTAAACTCACAATGTCTCCTACTTTAAGAATGCGGGGATTTTCATGGGGTATACCATGCACAACTTCATTATTCACAGAAATACAGACAGCTGCAGGATAGGGGCGCGAAGCTCCTTTGGGTGTGTAATGTAGGAATGCTGGAGTATCCCCGCCCTTCATTATGAGACGCACAGCTAAATCATTGAGGTCTGAAGTTTTAAGTCCAGGGCGCACCGCAGATGCAAGTGCCGAGAGAATGATGGCATGGCGCTTGCCACCTTCACGCAGAAGCGCAATTTCTTTCTCTGTTTTAATTGTAATCATTTGATGGAAAGGCCCGCAACGATGTCCTTGTAGACTTTCTCGATTTCCTGCTCTCCATCGATATCACAAAAAATATACTTTTTATTATTTCTGAAAAACTTTAAAGATTCGGTGACAGAATCGTCATACCAGTTGAGCCTCTTCTCTATGTCGTCCTTGTTGTCATCGGAGCGCCCGCGCTCAAGCAAGCGCGCACTAGCCCACTCTTTTGAAATATTGATAAGGATAATGTGCACCGCTTCGCGCTTATAAAATTCCAGAGCCGAATCAAGCACTTCTGCTTCAATGCTACGGCGAGAAATTCCATCAAATATGAGATGTTCCTGTCCGCTAAAATGTTTTATAAGGTAATCCGTCCAAAGCCAAATAGGAACAAATCCTGGGAGCAGTGCTCCTGATGAAAGAGTGTCTTTTGTAAGGCGGGCAGTGTAACTTTTTGTTTTAGAGAACTCTCTTAATTCCTGGCCTGTCTCAAGGTAAAGCGTTGAACGAGCGGAGTCCTCCTTTTTTAAATATTCAAGAAGAAGACGCGCTTGGGTGCCCTTCCCCGATCCGGAACGGCCAAAAAAGATAAAGGTCTGTGGAGGCATGTCTTAATATTCCCGCAGAGATACCTGTGAGTCAATCTTCTTAACGAGATCAATGACGACAGAAACAACGATAAGGAGAGCGGTTCCGCCGATAGCTAAAGACGAAATATTCGTAAGCGCTCGGACAATGATAGGCAGTACCGCAATACTACCGAGGAAAAATGATCCAAATAAAGTCAACCGAGTGAGAATACGCGACAAGTGTTCGGCAGTTGAAAGCCCTGGACGAACTCCTGGAATGAACGCCCCATTTTTCTGCAAGTTTGTCGCAATTGACTGCGGGTCAAATGTAATCGCGGTGTAAAAATAAGTGAAAAATACGACAAAAACGAAATAGAGACCAGCGTAAATCCAGGTATTCCCAAGTCCCGAAAGAACCGCAGCAGCGATGCTCCGTACTATATCGTTTTGTGCCTGCGCAAAGAATGTGGCGATTGTCTGAGGAAAGAGAAGGATGGAGAGCGCAAAAATAATCGGAATCACGCCTGCTTGATTGAGGCGAAGCGGAAGATAGGTAGAAAGTCCGCCATATACTTTTGATCCGCGGACCCGTTTTGCATAGGTAACCGGAATCGGCCGCTCGGCTTCAGTGATAATAACAACACCTCCAATAACTAGAAGAACAAGAGCAAAGAGCAGAAGATATTGAGGGATTTGGGACTGCTCAAAGGTAAAGAGAAGTTGGCCGAATATTCCCGGAACAGCGCTAACGATACCGGCAAATATAATGAGTGACACGCCGTTGCCAATTCCAAATTCTGTAATAAGCTCGCCTAACCACATCAGGAGCACCGAGCCCGCGGTAACAACAAGCATATTAGTGAAAAATTCAAAGGGAGCAAGCGCGGGAAGAACGGAATTGCGCTCAAGAATGGTGAGAAATGCGAATGATTGAAGAAGTCCGAAGGGAATGGTTAAGAGTCGGGAATACTGGGCAAATTTCTTTTTTCCAGCTTCCCCTTCTTCCTGATACATCGCTTTAAGGCGCTTAGACATGATAGTCAAAAGCTGCATGATGATTGATGCGCTGATATAAGGGCCGACGCCCAACATCACGAGGGACAGGTTTGAAAGTCCTCCGCCTGAAAAAATGTTGAGGAGTCCCAAGAAATCATTGCCTGCAAAAAGACTCTCCAAACGAAGCGGGTCAACTCCCGGAATAGGAATCATGGAGAAAACGCGAAATATGATAAGTGCCACAAGCGTAAAGAGAACACGCCCACGTAACACGGGATCCGTGACGATAAGACTTATTTTTCGTGCAAAATCTTTCATAAAAATTAAAGTGCGCGCACTTCCCCGCCCGCTTTCTCAATCGCCGCTTTAGCTTTCTGCGAAATCAGACATCCGGACACAATAAGCTTTTTTGAAAGGATAGTGTTACCGAGGATTTTAACAGACGGATATGCCTCACGAGTCTTTTTGAGCAATCCTTTTTTAATAAGTGAAAGTGGAGTTACTTTATCCCCTGGAGAGAACACTCTCTCAATGGCAAGAAGCGTAATTGGAGCGGGTTTTCCCTTGAAGCTTTTGAACTGGTATCCGCGGCTTTTCGGAATCTTCTTAATGATATCGCGAATAGCGGGACGAAGCCGTCTCCCCGCACGAGCTTTCTGGCCTTTCGTTCCCCTTCCCGAGGTTTTTCCGCGCTTTCCGCCACGTCCGACCGGCGGGCGGGTAATATTTGCGTGTTTTCTTTTTAATTTGTTTATTTGCATTATGAGTTTAGGCTTTGAATTCGGAAAGTGCTTCAATCGCGGCATGGGCGTTATTAACCTGATTTTTACTTCCTGAAAGCACCTTTGCGGTTATGTCGCGAATTCCCGCAAGTTCAAGCACCGCGCGCACGGAACTTCCCGCAACAAGCCCTTTGCCCAAAGCAGTAGGCATAATCCATACGCGAGCACTCGAATACTTTGCCTCAACTTCATACGGGATTGACATTGTTTTAGTGAGAGCAAATTTCACCATACTTTGTTTCGCGCTTCGAAGGGCTTTTTCAATCGCAAGAGCGGTATCCGCGGCTTTTCCAGTACCAATACCAACAGACCCTTTTTTGTCACCTATAAGAATCGCCACGCTAAAGGTAAAACGGCGGCCACCGGCAACAACACGGGCGACACGGCGAATACTGATAAGTTTCTGGTCAAACTCGGAGCGGGGTTTGCCGGAGCGAGGTCCGCCACGACGAGTATTTTTCTTGAAATCCCGCTGTGAACCTCTCCTGCCACCCTTCGCGTCGATTTTCGCGTCAATTGGCGCTGCTACTGTAGCCGGTGCCTCTACTGCTGGTATTGGATTTTTTGTTGCTTCTTCCATGATAATTAAAATATAAGGCCCGCTTCTCGAGCACCGTCAGCGACCGCTTTGACCTTTCCCGAATATAAAAACCCTCCGCGGTCAAAAACAGCTTTTTTGACTCCTTTCTCTTTTGCTTTAAGGGCAATTTCCCGTCCAACTTCTTTTGCCTTTTGGACAGGAGTCCCTTTCATCGAAAGAGAAGATGCACTTGCCACAGTCCCTCCCTTCACATCGTCAATCAATTGCGCGTAGACATAGCGATTGGAAATAAACACGGCAATGCGCGGACGCGCAGGAGTGCCTGAAATCGTTGCACGAATTCGAGCGTGTTTGCGTTTTCTCTTTGCAATTTTAGTGTTTGGTGTTTTCATAGCTAGACTGTGGCTGATTTCTTACCTTCCTTTCGAAGAATAACTTCTTTTTCATAACGAATTCCTTTGCCTTTGTAGGGTTCGGGCTTTTTGAGGTCTCTTACATACGCCGAAAACTGCCCAACAACTTCATTATCGATACCCGATATGGAAATAACATTCTTTTCAGTGGTGACTTTAAGTCCTGAGACAACAGGAACTTTTACCGGATGAGAAAAACCGAGGTTCAAGACTAAATTGTTGCCTTGCATATCAGCCTTAAACCCGACACCCTCAATGAGCAATGTTTTCTTGTATCCTTTGGTTACGCCCTCAAGCATATTGTTGAGGTGAGAGGCAAAAGTTCCCCACAACTTGAGAGCGCTTAGTGAATTGCCAAGAGGGGCAATAGCGACACCTTCCGGCGCAACCGAGATAGACACCTTATCATTTCTAAAGGCGCGGGAAAGCTCTCCAAGAGGACCTTTGACAGAAAGAGTGCCGCCCGAAACGTTAACTTCGGTTTTTGGGGGGAGAGCTATGATTTTTTTTCCAAGTCGTGACATGTGGTTGGTTTTTAATGAGTGGAATGAATATAAAAATCACCATCCAGCACCAATTCTGCAACAAAAACCGATTGACTATTTCGGTTAAATCGATTTTTAGTATTCTGTTTTGTGTTACTTGATGTCATAGTTTTATTGGTGCTGGATTCTCAAAAAATATAGTCGTATACTCCTTATTTTTTGGAAGTTACCAGAGCTCAAAAAGAAACTCCCCGCCGATTTTTTTGGTTCGAGCTTCTCTGTCGGTAAGTAATCCTTGAGGGGTAGAAAATACGGCGATACCGTGGCCTTGTTTGACGGAGCGAATTTCGCGGGCTTGGCGGTAGACTCTGCGTGAGAACTTAGACACGCGCTTAACGCCCTGGATTTTTGCTCTTTCTTTCTCAAAAACGAGCTCAATGTCTATTGATTTAGGGGTTTTCTTTCCTTTTTTTGAAAGGGTTTTTATATATCCTACTTTTTCAAGAAGCTCGGAAATTGCGAATTTGATTTTTGAATAAGGAAAAGAAACCAACGTTCTCCCGGCATTTCCGGCATTTTTCATTCGTATAAGCATGTCAGCAATAGGGTCGTGCATGGTGTGTATGTATTACCAGGATGATTTACGCACTCCGGGGATCTGTCCCTTATTGGCAAACTCTCTAAAGCAGATTCGGCACAAATCAAAGTCCCGAATGTACCCTCTTTTGCGTCCGCATCGGAAGCAGCGTCGAACTATCCGAGTACTGAATTTCGGCTTTTTTTGCGCTCGTGCGATGACTGATTTTTTTGCCATAAATATCGAACAAATGTCTCTTTTTCGCTTCCAAAGAAGTGAAATAAAGTAAGACCCATATTAGCAGGAAGGCGTTGCCTTGTCAAACAAAAAGACCGCAACCTAGGCCTATTTCTTGACTACCTTCTTGTCTTTCGACTTTCGCTCCACAACCTTCGCGAAAGGAAATCCTAGATATGCAAGGAAATCTTTCGCCTCCTCTTTCCCTGACGCTGTCGTGACTATAGTAACCGCCATTCCGAAAACGTCTTTTAACTCTTCATCGGAAGTTTCCGGGAAAATGGTATGCGCACGGACGCCAAGGGTATAATTGCCCATTTCATCAATTCCGGAAAGCGATACTCCTCGAAAGTCCTTGGTTCGGGGAAGTGCAATATGAAGAAGGCGGTCCAAGAAATCAAACATTCTTTTCCCGCGTAGCGTCACTTGGTAGCCCACAGGGTCTCCTTCTCTCACTTTGAATGAAGAAATCGATTTCTTGGCACCGCGTGTAATCGGCATCTGCCCAGTGATACGGGTAAGACGATTTTTTATAAGGTCTTTCTTCTTCTGGTCAGACACCGACCCAATACCAACGGATACGATTACTTTAACCAAGCGTGGAGCTTGCATGGGGTTTTTATACTGGCGTGCGACTTTCAGGGAAGAGAAGGTGTGTTTAATTTTTTGTTGAGTATGCTCCATATTATTTAGCGAGTACGATACCACTTTTTTTGGCAAAGCGAACAAATGTCCCGTCTACTTTCTTTTTTCCAATACGGGTAGGTGTATTGGTTTTTGGGTCAAGAAGCATAACGTTTGAAACATTGATGGGAAAGGCTTTTTGGATTATTTGGCCTTTCTGATTCGACTTGCGTGCTCGTTCATGCACCTTGCGGATATTAACCCCTTCAATAAGAACTTTGTTTTCGGATGGAAAGGCCTCCGTCACTTTTCCGGTTTTTCCTTTATCTTTCCCTGACATCACTTTTATATTGTCTCCTTTTTTTATTTTCATGGCAGTTGTAGTTATACGATTTCAGGAGCAAGTGAAGCCACTTTCTGGAAACCTTTTTCAGAAATTTCCCTAGGAATGGGACCAAATACGCGGCCGGCAACGGGCTCTTTTTTCCCCTTATCGATGATAACAACCGCGTTCTCATCAAAACGGATATAGGAACCGTCCGAGCGGCGGAATGCTTTAGTCTGGCGAACAACAACGGCATGATGGACTTGTTTTGCTTTGACAAGCTTGCGGGGGTCAGCTTTTTGAACAGAGAGAACAACCAAGTCGCCCAATTGCGCATAGCGCTTGCGAGTACTCCCAAGCACTTTGAAAATTCTTCCGATTTTTCCTCCGGAGTTGTCGGCGATTTTTACTATTGAGCGAGGTTGAATCATGATTGTTTGCCTACGCGCTCAACTACTTTAAACTTTTTGTGCTTTGAAATGGGCGCGCATTCTTCAATGACGACCTTTTCTCCGAGAGTTGCTGTATTGCCTGGGTCGTGCGCTTGGTAGCGAGCTTTTTGTAAAAAGAATTTTTCATATTTAGGGTATTTTCGGTAGCTCTCAACGCAGACGACAACCGTGTCCTTCATTTTTGTCGAGACCACCTTTCCGGTGAATCTCCTGCGATTGTTTTTTACAGCTTCTTGTTTCATGATTATGCGATGTTCGGATTATTCAAAAAAGTCTTGATTTCAGCTATGTCTCGGCGGAGCAAGCGACCTTCTTTCACATTGCGGACTTTACTTCCGGCAATACCAAAACGGAAATTATGAAGCGCTTCCTGCGATTCTCCAAGAAGTTTCAATAGGTCTTGTTTTGTTTTGCCGGAAAATTGGGACATAGGTGTCTATAGTAGTGAATAGGGTGGAAGCAGTCAATTATACGCGCTCAATTATTTTCGTCTTAAGCGGGAGCTTCGTTCCTGCCTTGCGAAGCGCTTCCCTCGCAAGTGAAGCTTCTAACCCGTCAATTTCGAAGAGAACCTGGCCTGGTTTAATCTGTACTTGATACCCTACTGGATCCCCTTTCCCTTTTCCTAGTTTTACCTCGGCGGGTTTTTGAGTAAACGGCATATCGGGGAAAACACGGAGCCAAAATTTTCCGGTTTTGCCAGCGCATCGTGCAAGAACCTTGCGGGCAGACTCAAGCTGATTTGACCGTACGCGGAAATGAGAAGTCGCTTTGAGGCCATACGACCCGAACGCAACGGTTGTTCCGCGAGAAGCCACTCCCCTCTTAGAGGGATGTTTTCGCATCGTGTGCCACTTTCGATATTTTACTTTTTTCGGGAACAGCATGTCAGTGAAAAAAATTATTTCTTTTCAAATACTTCGCCTTTATAAATCCAGATTTTTATTCCGATTTTTCCATACGGCAACAGCGCTTCGTAATGTGCGTAATCAACATCAGCGCGAAATGTCTGAAGCGGGACTCTTCCTTTCTTAAGTTTCTCAACTCTGGACATATCCGCTCCGCCAAGCCGCCCTGAAAGCTCAAACTTCGCGCCCAAGACGTCGCGGTTGGCGAGTACTTTTTCAAGCGCTTGCTTGGCTACGCGGCGGAACGGAAGGCGTTTTTCAAGGCCTTCAGCCATCATCTGAGCAACAATCATCGCATTTGATTCGGGTGACCTGATCTCTTTAATATCAATCTTCATTTCTGCCGTGGAAGCGAGTTTTTTCGCTCTAATAAGGCGCAACACGGCCTCGCGAAGCGCGGTACTTCCCTCACCGCTTTTCCCGATAATAAGTCCTGGGCGAGAAGTTTCAATAATGATACGAAGAGTTTTTTCACTTCTCTCCATTTCAATTGAAGAAACGAAACTGCCGCGAAGACGTTTTTCTAAATACTCTCGAATCATTATGTCGGTCTTGAGAAACTGTCGGTACTTTTTCTTAGAAGAAAACCATCGAGATTTCCAATCCCTAATGATGCCGAGCCTGTGTGCGTATGGGTGAACGGTGTGAGACATGGTGGTAATTACGCTTTCGTTTTCTGCGTTTCTTTTATTTCCTCAAGCACGACACGACAATGGCTTGTGCGCTTGCGAATAGGAGCAGCAGAGCCTCGTGCTCGCGGCATTTGACGGTAGAGGATGGGGCCTCCGTTGACGGTAATTTCTTTGACAACCAGATGAGAAGCGGAGTTTTTGTCGTGTTTGCTGTTTGCAATAGCCGACTCAATGAGTTTGCGCAATGGAAGAGAGCCGCGCTTGGTGAGAGCATTGAGCGCAATAATAGCTTGATCGGCGCGTTTGCCTCGCACTAAATCAGCAAGAAGGCGGAGCTTGCGGGGAGACTGGCGATAATCATTAAGTATTGCGATAGCCATGGATTATTTTTTAGCCTGAGCGGCGGATGATGCGGCGGGCGCGCCAGATAGCGCAGCGCCAGCTGCACCGCCTGCGGGAGCTGGTGTTGCACCGCCTGCGGCGGGTGCGCCTTTAGCAGCTTGAGCAGCGGCAATTTCAGCGTCTTTCTTTTGCTGTTCCAATTCTTTCTGCATCTTTCCTCCATGCTTGACAAACTTTTTCGTGAGGGAAAATTCCCCGAGTCTGTGTCCTACCATTTCCTCCGTTACGAGAACGGGGAGGTGTTCTTTGCCGTTGTAAACCCCGAACGTAAACCCAAGCATTTCAGGGGAAATTTGACTATCTCGCGCCCACGTCTTAACAATACCTGCCTGGTCAGCAGTCTTTCCTTGGATTTTCTTGAGCAACTGCTCATTGACATATGGGCCTTTTTTAAGCGATCGGGTCATGTATTGTACTCACAAGTAAATGAAAGAGAGCGAAGGCACTCTTTCTTTCATTTACAAAAAATGCGTAAAAAACGCGTATTCACCATGATATACATAAGGAAATGGTTCGTCAACCGCTGGTAAACCCGCGTGGCTCAATAGGTTAGACGAAGCGCTCGCTCAACAACTTGAGGATGATTGGCCGGGCAATTTGCTCCTTGATAGAGATTATATCCACGAGATTCAATACGAGAGACAAGATTCCCAAGAGGGTCATAGAATTTTTGAACCGTTACCTTGGCGCAACTCTCGGTTGACCCAGTGAAAAAAGCATCAAAAGAAGCCGAGTATGCGCCTCCGGAGAGTGTCCAGTCGGATGTTACTGTTCTGCTGTTTCCGCAACTGATGGCAGATATTGACGTGGTTGTTGCGGGATTAAAGAAGCGTGCGCACTCAACGCCAGTGTCGGCAGCATACACCGCGTACATTGAGTCGTGGGAAGAAGATGAGAGAGCGACTTGTCTTCTGCTGGTATAAAGAATGGAAGTAGCAAGACCAAGCACAAATGCAGAAACCAAAACGGCAAATAGGAGAGTGTATCCGCGAGAATGATGTTGGGGTTGATTCATATAATTTACTTGCAGTGAGCTCGTCTAACTACCAATTTATATTTGAAATTCCCGCGCTAAGAGTACTTTCATATCTCGTGCCGCCCGAGACCCAGGAAATAATAACGTATATTTTGCGCTGATCGGGACCGCCTTGCTCCAGAAGATAGAATCCTCTGTTGAAAGCACTTCGGCTTGAGTTTGCAGGAGCAGGTTGGCGGTATCCTGTAGCATCGAGCCATACCGGACAGGAATCGACTAGAGCCGAGTTACATTGAGTGATTCCACTACCCAAAGGTCTTGTTGAATCAAGGAGACAGAGGTTGGCTACTGTGCATCCGCTCACACCCTCAAGCCATCCTCCGGGTGCACTTGTCGCAATATTTACGCTTTTGAGATTTTTGACATATTCGGCTGCGTCTTGAGCAAGGAGCGATGCCGTGAGCTGGTCCCGAGCGTTAAGCGCAATACTTAATCCTTTGTTGGCAGCAACAAGAGGAGCAGTAATAACTGTCATTAGAATAGCAATTGCAATGAGGGTTTCAAGAATGGTAAAACCCCCCGCGATTTGTTTTTTTCGATGTAAGAAGAAATTCATATCTATTATTCAAGTATGCGCTGAGACACCGACGCTTGGACATCAAATTCGGTTTTTTCTACTTCCCTATCACCCACTGAGCCTATGATGCGAATAAACGCCAGCGGATATGGCTGGTTAACGCTGTCATATGCCACACCGAGACGGTAGCCCGTGATTGACACATCGGGAGGGATAAGGGAAACAAATGAAAGGTTTTCTCCGCAATGTGCCTGTTTGCCTTTTTCAACTAGAAATTGTGCGGTGTTTGCTGGATTGGGGCGAAAACGATACGCAAAAACCAAACGACATGTTGGGAGAGCGGGGTCTGGTTCAGATGAAGTGAAACCGATAACAGCTCCGCTTGGAGCTCCTGCGATGATGCATTGGGAAGGAGCTGGGTTAAAATCGACACTCATAGGGTCATCGTGACAATGAAAATTGCTCCCTACGCGCAATTCGCGCGACATTGCTTCAAGCACAAATTGAATGTTGTTGACTGCGAGTTGCAGTGTTTGTGATTTTTGGTTTGCCGCAATGATACGGACAAGTGCGCCCACTGCAATAAGCGTCACTGTTGCGAAAATAGCAAGCGCGACGGTTATTTCAATAATGGTAAATCCTTGAGAGCGTTTATTCATAGTCAATCTTCAATAGAAATTTGTCCGCTACTTTGAACAATAACATGCCTAATACTCCCACCAGAAGAAGAGAGTGTGATGCGAGCGTAAGTATGGGGTGTAGCGCATGACCCATTGGCACATATGATGGCATCAAGGTCAGGGCGCTTGAAGGAAATGTCTAGGCTATTGCGAGTAGGGCAATTTGAAGAAGATGCCCCAGCACAGAGCGCGCTCACAAACGCTCCCCTTCCCATCGCCTGTGTTATTTTACTGCTTGTAATTGCTTGAGCGTACACCGCTTCATTAGAACGCGGAAAAGCAAAGATGGTCGTACTTTTGTTATTCCCTGAAGTACTGTCAAGGTGCACGCCATATCCGACATTAAAAGAATTCTCTGCGCCTTTTACATTGAGTCCGTAATTTTGCGCGGTTCGTACCGTGAGCACCACGTCATGGGCAAGGTTTGTTAAAAATACATTCTGGTCAAACGAGCGATAGCGGGTTAACACAAGACCAGTCATAAAAACAAAAATTGATATGGAAACAAGGAGTTCAACTAAGGTGAACCCGAGAGAGTTTGGAGTATGTCCATTAAAAAACTTCATACGAAACTATTGGGGCCGCACGCAGTAGTAGAGGGATGGACTTGCGCGATTACAGCTAAATGAGCTGTTCCAAGAAACAGTACCGTTGAAACTGTCCGTGAGTGCCGGAGAGTTGTATTCAAGCTTACTGCGAAGCACGTAGTCGGTGCGTACAGGAGTATTAGTGTTTGGACTATATGCATATGCCGTTTCTCCCGTGCCTGTCGGTGGTACCGGAATTTGGGAAATGAAGGTCCCTAAGGTCACCGTGCAAACTCCACCCCCTAATTTGTTATTGGCGGTTGTAGCAAGTGTTGTTGGATATTCTCGACATCGGTCAAAGTAAAGTTGAATAGCAAGTTGGAGCTGAGCAACATCGGAAACCCTTTTTGCGTCGCGAGATTTACCCTTTGACTGGCCGAGATTAGGAAGCACAATAACGCTCAAAATTCCAATAATCGCGATAACGATGATAAGCTCGGTTACTGTAAAACCTCTACCCCGCCAATTCTGTCTTGGAGAAAAAGTATTCATAGAAAAAGTATAGCAAAAATAAGTTACTCTAGTGGTGCACAAGAAAAACTGCCCCGCGCTATTTCAGGCGCGGGGTAGTTTTTCAGACCTTTTACATCTCCCTAGAATTCCTCAACACTTGTCGGAGTTTTTGGAGTCACTGTAACTGAATTGGTGACTATTGTACCAACACTGTTAGTACAACTAAGAGTATAAGTGACTGGACCAGCTCCCACAGTATGGAACACCGTTTCGCTACCCGAGCTTGTTGTTGGAATAAACGAACCTGAAGGAGTAGCTGTACAGCTTGTAGCGCCTTGAAGTTGCCAAGCAATTTGAAACTGATTGGTTTTTAGAATTTTAGGACTTAGTTCCTCACCTGTACTTGAGCCAAACGATGGCTGCTTGCCACGATTGGTGATAAAGCTACGGCTGGGAGAGTACTCTTTAATATAGAGGTCAACTTGGAGCTGGGGGGGAGGTGGAAGTCTTAAATCAAGCACTGCACAAATCGCTTGAACACTGTTGGGGCTTGAAGCGTCCGGATAGACAGTGTGCAGAGCAATAGCAGTGTTTGCAGAAGAGGAAAGTGCCGCGCTTGTGGCGAATATTTTCGTGTCGGATTCAACGTAGTCGGCAAGATCGGGAGTGCCCACACTGGTAAACAGAGTGGTACCGCCGTTTGCGAGTCTTAGCTTCCATGATTCATTAGGTTGGCTCACACTAATTCGCGCTGGGTAGGAGTCGTATGCCACCAAGGTGATGTCATAGTTTCCTGCCACAAGTGAAACGTTTTCGTTTTTCTGCCCTGGACACCCACTTCCGAAACCTGGATCAGAACAAATCGATCCGCTACTAAAATTAACTATTGTTCTGTTTGGTTGTGAGGTGAAAGGACATGTGAGAGTTGCAGGAGTGCAGTCGGTGGTAGTAATAGTTCGTAAGGTGTTTGGAGATGCACCACCATTATCATCAACAGACATGACAACAATATCCTTACTGCCAGCTGTAGCAAATGTCCTCTGGAAACTTTGTGCGCTACCGGAATTGACAAACCCACTTGAAGGTACACGAGCAAATGTTACCCCGCCATCAAATGAGAGCAAATAATAGATTTGGTCGCCTTCAGGGTCAGTTGAGGAGAAGGTAAACGTTGTGGCAGAAGCGGTGCAGTATGAACCGCCGGCACCACCTCCAGCAGAAATGGTGAGATTTGGAGCAGTAGGGACACCGTTTACGGTTCCTGCAGTCAGGTTAAAGACAATATGTTGTTGAGGGATAGTGAAATTGTATGTCCGGCGAAGAGTGCAAGGTTCGGGAACTATGGTGCCAGTACAATCTTGATACCAACAGCTGATATTTTTAATATATCCATTTGTATACGCGTCAGCTCTGCCCTGATTCTCGGCAAATATAGCGTCGAAGACAATTGTTCCACCTCTTGTCACTCGATATGTGTTGGGGGCAGTCTGAACAAGATTTGCTGTACCGCCGGGAATCACTGAAAGTGTTGGGGTTTGAATAGTCACTGGAACATAGTATTGACTTGTATACCGTAGAGAGCCGTCTGTACGCACTAAACCATGTTTGAAAAATGCGAGGGCGTCGGGTGGAGCACATAGAGCTGGAGTGTCCCAATACCCATACGGAGAGCCCCAAAAATTACCCTTTAGAAACCACGAGATGTGCTCGTTGCTTCTAGGTACAGAAGCTATGTTAATAATGCTTCCAACTGGAACGATGCTCCCATTGGATATTTCGGTTGGTTGGGAAGGTCGGGTAACATCAGTTACTGTAATACCGTAAGCAACCTGATAACTGAAGCTGAAGTTTCCGCATGCCGAAGAGAAACATATGTCCCGAAAATCGAAAGGGAATGAATCAGGATTTCCGCCACCACCCCACATAACACTATTCGTAGGCATTGAAAGCGGTAAATTAGAGACGAAATCTGCA
>JBBTXU010000057.1:0-5632 GCA_038062155.1 Patescibacteria group bacterium
TTGAATACAAGAAGTTTGATAGGGGTGAAATAGAAAAGGTAAAGGGAGAGAAAGCAGAGACAAAAGGAGGCTTTAAAAATAGGATAATTCTTGATGAATCATAGCGTGCTATCATCAAAGAAATGATTGAAACTGCAATTTATTTTATTGAAACAACATTGGTCCCTCTTGGCGCACTTGGTGTTTTTATTGCGACTATTCTTGAAGAAGTCATTGCCCCGATTCCTTCCGCAGTCGTAACGCTTACCGCGGGATTCTTTTTCCTTAAGGATGGTTTTTCGCCAGAATTTTTCCAAACTCTTTTCTTTACCATCGCTCTCCCGTCTGCGACGGGCGTTGCCCTCGGTTCTCTTTTTGTTTACGGGATTGCGTATATGAGTGGAAAAATCGCACTTGAGAAATGGGGGAAATGGCTTGGTGTTTCATGGAGCGATATTGAGAAGATGCAACAAAAATTTTCACGTACTTCAACTGATGACATCACTCTCTTTTTCTTAAGGACACTGCCTCTTGTTCCGTCAGTTGCTGTTTCAGCGCTATGCGGTCTTATCCGTATGAATGTACTCCGCTACCTCACTATCTCTTTTTTCGGAAGTATTGTTCGTGCCTCGGTTATTGCGCTTATCGGCTCTCAAGTCGGCGCTCTCTACTATGAGTACGCGGCGCAATTCGAGAAATTTGAGAAATTTGTGCTTGTGGGCTTCTTATTCCTCATGATTCTTTCAGTATGGTTCTTAAGACGCAGGAAAGCATTTGCCGGCGCTGAATATGTTAAAATAAGAAGATAATTAAGTAATACCAATATGAAAAAATATGCTCTACCACTGGCTGTTCTCGTTCTCATTGTTGCTGGTGTAGCTTGGCTTGTCATGCTTCCGGAGAAAAAGGGGGCATACGATGAGTTCGCAGCGTGTCTCGGTGAAAAAGGAGCTACCTTTTACGGAACGTTTTGGTGTCCATATTGTAAGAGTCAAAAAGCGCTCTTTGGCCGCTCGGCAAAACTTCTTCCTTATGTGGAATGCTCAACACCTGATGGAAAAGGCCAGCTTCCTCTGTGCAAAGAAAAAGGTGTTACCACTTATCCTATGTGGGAATTTGCAAGCACAGAGCGGCTTACAGGGGTAATCTCTCTGGAAACCTTAGCCGAAAAAACCTCCTGCTCACTTCCTCAATAATTCATGTCACCTTTAGGCGCATTCACCGCACAATCTCTATCTGTCTTGACCATTGTAGGCGATATTCTTGTTCTCTTCCTCTTTTGCTTGCTCTTTGTCCGCAGTGGTTCTCTGTTACATGTGCGTACATTAATAACAAAGCACGCGCTTCTCCTTGCATTTACTGTTTCACTTTCCGCAGTTATCGGGGCGACTCTCTTTTCAAATGTTGTGGGCTTTCCGCCCTGCGAATTGTGTTGGTATCAGAGAATATTTTTGTATCCGCAGGCGGTTATTTTCGGTGTCGCACTTTTGAAGAAAAATGAAAGCGCGTTTTCACTTGTCTTACCGCTCTCTTTTATTGGAACAGGTATTGCCCTCTATCACTCTCTTATTCAATGGGGAGTGGGTGTGATTTCATTTCTCCCCTGTACCGCCGAAGGCGCGGAATGTTCAAAAGTATTCTTTACTGAATTTGGTTTTATTACTATTCCCGTTATGTCTCTGACTGCCTTCCTGCTTCTCATTGTAATTGGTTTATTAGCAAAGAAGGGACACAGTTAAGCACTCCATGCCATCCTCGTCATCCGCAGTAAGAAAAGCGCAGATTCCCTGGCATACAAAAAGCGTCAATGAAATATTGGGACTCTTTACTGCGTCTCTCGGTGGTTTCTCCGATGTGGAGGCAAAAAGACGATTAGAACAATATGGAAAAAACGCGCTTACCGAATCCAAGCCCGAATCCGCTTTTTCTATTTTTATACGGCAATTCCAAAGTCCGCTTATTTACATTCTTGTTGTTTCAAGCGTTATTGTCTATTTCTTAGGAGAAGTTTCCGATACCCTCATTATTCTTGCTGTTCTTTTTATAAATGCAATTATCGGCGCTCTTCAAGAGGGCAAAGCGCAGAACACTCTCCGCTCGCTTAAAGATTTTACCGAAACTCCCGCCCGAGTTTTGCGCGCGGGTAAGGAGTCTGTTGTCCCTGATACAGACGTTGTGCCTGGAGACATTCTTTTGCTTGAAGAAGGGGATAAGGTGCCTGCGGACGCGCGCATTATTGAAAATCGCGATTGCAAAGTCAATGAATCCTCTCTCACCGGAGAGAGCGAGCCATCGGAGAAAAGCGACCTTGAACTCAAGAATGCTCATCTTCCCAGTGCCGACCAAAAGAATATGTTTTTTAAAGGAACTCTCGTCGTCTCTGGAGGGGCATCGGCTGTGGTGGTTGCTACGGGAATGGATACGGTTATCGGCGCAATTGCCCGTGGCCTCTCGTCACTGGGTGCCGAAGTGCCTCTTGCGGTTGCTATCAAGCGTCTCTCGCGCGTTATCGGTATTTCAGTACTGTTTTTAAGCGCCATCGTTCTTGTTGCAGGAGTGCTTGGAGGCAACTCGCTTAGGGAAATGTTCTTCGTTTCAATTGCAATCGCGGTATCTCTCATTCCTGAAGGGCTCCCCATTGTCATCACTCTTATTCTTGCGCGCGGCGTCTATCTCATGGGTAAGCGCAACGCTATTGTAAAAAGACTTCACGCGGTTGCCGCGCTTGGCTACGCCTCTGTCATTGCGGTTGATAAGACAGGGACCATTACTCGCAACGAGCTTATGATTGAGGAAGTATGGGTAGATCAAAAGTTATTTTCAATTTCCGGAAACGGTTACGAGCCAATCGGTGGTGTTTCTTTTGAGAAAAAAGCCGTAGATCCGCTCAACCACCCCGAACTCCTCTTTGCCGGAAAAATTGCGGCGTTTTCCTCATCTGCTCGTGTATTTCTCTCTGAAAAAGAAGGTATGTGGAAGCCCACAGGTGATCCCACCTCCGCAGCTATTTCTATTTTTGCTCGAAAAATAGGTTTTCACAAAGACGAACTTGAAAAGGAAATGCCACTTGTTATAGAGACTCCTGCTGGCGGGGGAAAAAGCTATCACACGTCGATTCATATAATGGGGGCAGATGCGCTTCTCTCTGTCATGGGTGCTCCAGAAATTGTTCTTTCTTTCTGTGACAGTGTATGGAAAGGAGGAAATAAAGAGAAAATTTCCCAATTAGAACGCGATGCAATTATTCGCACCATAGAACGTATGTCGTCGCGTGGTTTACGCGTGGTAGCTTCCGCTGTGCGCACACTTGCCTCACCACATCTTAATACCGAGAAAATGCCCGAACTTTCTTTTGTTGCGCTCTACGCCATGAGTGATGTGATACGCGCAGGTGCTCGTGAAGCGGTAATGGAAGCAAGAGACGGCGGGGTCAAGGTTGTGATGATTACGGGGGATCACAGAATAACCGCAAAGGCCATTGCTAAACAGGCGGGTATTTGGAGAGAAGGAGATGAAATTTTAACAGGACAGGACCTTGAGCGCATGGATGAAAAAAGTCTGTCTCTAAAAGTTGAAAATACTACCGTATTTGCGCGTGTGACGCCGGAACATAAACTCTCAATCATTAAAAGCTTTAGAAAAAAAGGGGAAGTCATTGCCATGACAGGAGATGGGGTGAACGACGCGCTTTCCCTTGTTGCAGCAGATCTTGGAATCGCCATGGGTAAAAGTGGAACGGAGGTAACGAAAGAAGCAGCGGATATTATACTTCTTGACGATAATTTCAGCAGCATTGTTGCGGCGATTGAGGAAGGAAGAGCGATTTATCATACGATAAAAAAAGTACTACTATACCTTTTCTCAACGGGCGTGGCCGAGCTATTTACTATTCTCACCGCACTTCTCATCTCTCTGCCACTTCCGATTTTACCGACGCAGATCCTATGGCTCAATCTTGTAACGGACGGGTTTTTGGTAGTAGCACTTGCCATGGATTCGCCCGAGAAAATTAGCCGTTCGCGGGCAAAACGTAACCGCTCGCTTGTCGACTCGCTTATGATCTCGCGGATTATCTTGCTTGGGTTTGTGATGACCGTGGGATCGGTGGCGCTCTTTGCCAATCTCTACGAAACGGATTTCCTCAAAGCATCGACCGTCACACTGACCGCACTTGCGGTATTCCAGTGGTTTAATGTGTTTAACTGCCGCTCAGAGAGAGCATCAATCTTTTCCCGAACGGAGCGTAATGCCTATCTTTTGCCAGCTTTTCTGGCAGTTGTGGCACTTCAGCTATTTGCCGTCTATCACCCCGTTATGCAAAAGCTTCTTCACACAACAGCACTCTCATTTTCTGATTGGCTTATCATTATCACTATCTCTTCCTCCGTCATTCTCATTGAGGAAGTGCGAAAGTTTTTCGCCCAATTGGTGAGTCTTTCTCCTGCTGTCCCTAAGTCTCTTTGACTTTCGCGTGCGACCCTTTAGACTAACATCATGGCGTTTGTCGATGAAATCAAAGTTGTGATGAAAGCAGGTCGCGGAGGCGATGGCGTTGTCCGTTGGCTTCATGCGAGGGGGAAAGAATTCGGAGGACCTTCCGGAGGCGATGGAGGTCGTGGTGGGAGCATATACGCACGGGGAGTGCGCAATCTTAATCTCTTAACTCGTTATCAATATAAAAAGAAGTTTACTGCACAAGATGGTGATGCAGGCGCTGCAAAAAGTATGCACGGAAAAGACGGCGAAGATCTCACGCTCGATGTCCCCGTAGGCACCATTGTCCGGAATTTAGAAACCGGGAAATCTCATCAGCTTCTCTTGGAAGGAGAAACGATAATGCTTTTATCCGGAGGAAAAGGCGGACGGGGCAATGAGTCTTTTAAATCTTCACGCAATGTCGCACCAATAGAGCGTACCCCTGGAGAAGAAGGGGAAGAAGGAAATTTTTTGATAGAACTTCAATTGATTGCTGATGCAGGATTTGTCGGACTTCCTAATGCGGGCAAATCTTCTCTTCTCAATGTTTTGACTCGTGCGCAGGCAAAAGTTGGTAGTTACGCTTTCACCACTCTCTATCCTAATTTAGGAGACTTGTACGGATTTATTCTTGCCGATATTCCCGGACTTATTGAAGGCGCTTCGGCAGGCAAAGGCCTTGGTTTTTCTTTTTTGCGTCATGTGCGCCGTACAAATTTAATTCTTCACTGTGTCTCTTTGGAAAATGAGGATATTCTTGGCACATATAAGACTATCAGAAATGAATTGTCGGTGTATGGTGCAGGATTGTCCGAAAAGCCTGAAATCATTCTTTTAACGAAGTCAGACCTTGTCTCGGCTAGTGTTGTCGACAAAGCGCGCGAGATTATGGCAAAAGTATCTGCGCACGTGTTTGTTGTCTCCATATACGACAGAGACTCTACCAAGCTTTTTCAGGATGCTCTTGTTTCCTTTCTTCGGAAAAAAGAATAAATAGTATGGAATCCCGTTAGAAGCCGCGGTCACAAGAAAGGTTAGACTAAAAATATGGCAACAGTTAAAAAACAAAATAGTAATAAAGCAAAACAAGAAAAAGTACAACCGCGACCTGCTTCTAACGGGATGGAATCCCGTTAGAAGCCGCGGTCACAAGAAAGGTTAGACTAAAAATATGGCA
>JBBTXU010000057.1:5732-10211 GCA_038062155.1 Patescibacteria group bacterium
ATGGAATCCCGTTAGAAGCCGCGGTCACAAGAAAGGTTAGACTAAAAATATGGCAACAGTTAAAAAACAAAATAGTAATAAAGCAAAACAAGAAAAAGTACAACCGCGACCTGCTTCTAACGGGATGGAATACAAAGCAACTATCGGGCTTGAAGTGCATGCGGAGCTTAAAACCACAACCAAGATGTTTTGCAACTCCCGCAACGACAGCGAGGAGAGGCGACCCAACGTTAATGTCTGTCCAATTTGCATGGGGCATCCCGGTACGCTTCCCGTTATCAATCGCGAGGCAGTAAGGCATGTTCTGCGCCTTGGTGTTGCGGTAGGCGGGCAATGTGCCGATTTCACGGAATTTGACCGTAAAAACTATTTTTATCCGGATATTCCAAAGGGGTATCAAATTAGCCAATACGAGCATCCGTTGGTTAAGGGGGGCATTCTCGCGGGAGTTGCCCTTACTCGTATTCATCTTGAGGAAGATACAGGCCGCTCAACGCACAAAGGCACGCACAGTCTCATTGATTTTAATCGCGCGGGAGTTCCTCTCATGGAGCTGGTGACAGAGCCCGTCATACACGATGCGAGTCAAGCGGTTGCATTTGCAAAAGAGCTCCAGCTTTTATTACAATATCTTTCCGCAGGTGATGCCAATATGGAAAAAGGGGAGATGCGTGTTGAAGCAAACATTTCCGTAAGCCCTAGTGATGCGCTCGGCACAAAAGTTGAAGTAAAAAATCTCAACTCATTCAAAGCAGTTGAGCGTGCGATTGAATATGAAATTGAAAGACAAATCGCTATCTTGGAAAAGGCCGAAGGTACTGACAAAGGAAGTGCCGAAGGTACCGAACGGAGCGAAGGAGGAGAGAAGGTCGTACAAGAAACTCGCGGGTGGGATGAGAACAAAGGCATTACATTTTCACAGCGCCTCAAAGAGGACTCTCATGACTACCGCTATTTTCCCGACCCCGACCTTCCTAAACTTTTTGTTTCACAGATTCCAGAATTTTCTCCTGATATTTTAAAAAAAGAACTTCCTGAACTTCCGTGGCAGAAACGAGAAAGGCTTATAAAAGAGTTCGGGTTTAAAGAAGATGTTTCAAATATGTATGTGAGTAATACCTCTCTTGGAAAATTTTTTGAAGATGTCGTGAGTTACGTCAAAGAAGAAAAAGCGATAATAAAGCTTTCTTCCAACTATATTGTCTCCGACCTTGCGGGAATGATTAAGATTGAACCGGTTCTTGCCTTACAACGTAACATTTCTGCAGAATCTTTCGCAGAACTTATGAGAATGGTTGAAGATGGTGCTGTTTCTTCCAGGGGAGCAAAAGACACACTTAAAATTATGTTTCAAATCGGCGGTAACCCGAGAACTATCGCAGAATCAAAAAATTTACTCCAAAAAAATGATGAGGCGACACTTCTAAGTGCTGTTGAAAAAGTGATTGCCTCGCATGTTTTGGTTGTTTCTGATTACAAAAAGGGGAAGGTAGAGGCACTTCAATACCTTGTCGGCCAAGCAATGAAAGAAACTCGCGGAGCAGGTAATCCTGAGGTTCTCCGCCAACTTTTTCAAAAGAAATTAGGCTGATTTTTGAGAATAGCTCAACAGAGCCATATCGGGTGACCGAGATTATTTTTCTATCAACACTTTTTACCTAAAAAGTCTTTAAGAATTTTGTCATAAATTCTATAATGGAGATGTAATGCATCAGGACCTTTTTATTAGGGGAGAAAAGTACATCTCGGCTAAACGAGCTGCGGAAATAACTGGCTACACTCGGGATTATATCGGTCAACTCTGTCGTGGAGATAAGGTAGATGCGTCTCTTGTTGGGAGGGTGTGGTTTGTAAGCGAAACATCGCTTTTTCGGCACAAGAATCTTTACTCCCAATCGACTAACTTCACCCGAAAAGAAGCTGTGGGACATCAAGAACCTATAGAACCCTCTCTTCCTTCTATCGCTAAGCCTCCAGAGTCGTCTGCCCAAGACACCTCTCGCTTCAAACCGCTTTCAGGGCTCGGGTCGTTTTTGAGCTCATTTTTTGGTGCGCCATTGTTTGAAAAAATGATGGCGTTTCTTGCTGTAGGCATTGTCAGTGCCGGCCTCTTCTTTTATTTTAATCCCGAAAAAACAAATGTATTTGCACAAGCCGTAGGTGCCTTGTCTTCACAAGGCGTGCAAGCTATGTCTTCACAAGGTGCACGCGCATACGAGCTGTTCGCTTCATCTGTTGGAAAAATTTCTCAAGATGTTTCTATCCCAACACAGAAATTTATTGAGGATACGCGTGTTGTGTTGAGCGATGGATTTAAATCTATTTCAAATACTCTCTCCGATAAAAAAGAAGAAGTAGCTGGTGCTCTCGCGTCATTTAGAAATACTGTCGCGCAAGAATCTTTTGCGCGCATGGTCATACGACCATTGCCTGAGGTTATGGTCATACGACCATTGCCTGAGGTTATTTATGAAAGCAAAACAAAAAATAATTCTTCAGACTCTTCAGGGGGTACAAAAAATGTAAAAGCTCTTCCTTCTGCAGATGAGAGCTCCTCTTTTTCTTTCAATACGATTTCAGAATCGCTTGTAAGTGCTGGGAATTCAATGAGTGCTTCATTTACGTCGTCGGCATTTTCACTCAAATCTTTTTTTGCCGTTGCGGGTGAAAAAATTGCAAGCTTTGCTCGGCAACCTATCCCGGCAGCGCGCTCCATACTGTCATATGTCAAAAAAGGCATCGCGCTCAATATGAAATCGGTGCAGAAGACCCTTTCTTCTCTTGAAATTGTCGCGAAAGATGGAGTACTTGCGTTTGGAGACTCTGTTGGCACGGGTATTGAAGCAGTGTTGGGAAGTTTGAGCGGTACAGAAGAGCGTGTGGTCCGAAATTCTCCAACTTCTCTTGCTTCACCACTTGCCTCTGTTGGAGGTTTTCTTAAAGAAACGTCCATTGGAGTGTATTACTCTATTAACAATTTCTTTTGCGCGCTGTTCTGTAGCAAAGTGACTCCGCCATCAGTATTTGTTGTAGAAGATTCTGCACCTTCCGAAAAAATACTTCCTACTGCACCTCCTCAACTTAAAAAGCAAACAGCTGTTGCACCAACGTCTCCCACACCACAGACGCCCACTGTGGTGGAGCGTGTGGTTGAACGCGTTATTGTGCAGAGTGGAGTCGCTTCAACTGGCGGAGTGTCACGGGAAGAATTAGATCAAAGACTTCAAGAGCTCAACAATAAACTTCTCTCGGAAATTTACACTGCAGCTCCACGGGACAATAATAATTTCCAATATTTCTCTCCGGCACTTCCGACGCCCATCCAATTGCTCAATAAGATAGATAGAATTCCCGATGGCACGAATATCATTTCTCCGAATATTACTGGAGGAAGTTGGACGGATGCTTCTTCTCTTTCTGCGACAGTTATCAATGCGTCGGCACTTAGCGCATCTACTCTTACCGTGTCTGGAAACGCAACATTTGATTCAAATGTGCTTGTTATTGATTCGGTGAATAATCGCGTGGGTATCGGCACATCATCTCCTTCTGATACTCTCTCACTCAACGGTCCTCTCTACTTTGCTCAAATTTCTGCTCCGTCTGTGACGACTAACCGTCTGTATAACGTAAGTGGCAGTGTTTATTTTAATGGCACTCAACTTGGAAGCGGAAGTAGTGGTGGTCAAGACTGGCAACTTACCACAAACATCTTTTCTCAATCAGCTCTCACTCCTACTACCACACAAAATATTCTTGTAAATGGAACAGGAACATCAACTTTCGCAGGAGGATTAGAAGCATGGAGGCAGATTGCGGCACCGTATTTTAATGCGACGGGAACGGCTGCGACGTCTACCTTTGCAGGAGGACTTGTCGTAGATACCAATTCACTTGTGGTTGATTATTCAACCGGCAACGTCGGCATCGGGACGACGTCGCCGGGTCAAAAACTTTCCGTTGCGGGAGACATTTTAGGTAACAACATCATTGGTTCATACTTCACCGCCACCACCACAACAGAATCAACATTCCCACGATTCTCATTCACTCTTGCAACGGGAACATCAGCGACAACCACTAACTTCTTCTCCACCACCGCTTCTTCAACAAACCTCTTCACTTCAAACTTCTCTCTTGGTTCTCTTTCCGGCCCTCTGCAAGCCATTAGTGGAACAGTCTCGGCCTCATCAACTCTCTCTGTCTTCTACGGAGGTACGGGAGCAAACTCTTTGACTGGAATTCTCAAAGGCAATGGTTCGGGAGCGTTCACAGCAGTCACTGGTTTTACCAACTACCTTGCTCGCTGGACTGATGCCAACACTCTCGGCACGGGCATACTCCTCGATGACGGCACGAATGTCGGCATCGCCACCACCTCTCCCTGGGCCAAACTTTCTGTCGGTACTCACAACCTCGCCATTGCTACTCCATCATTTGTCATTGCCTCTTCCTCAACAGGTCTTGCAACAACGACTC